>CAYNXT010000040.1:0-683 GCA_964401235.1 uncultured Planctomycetales bacterium | reverse complement strand
CAGTTGGCCGAGCAGCTGATTGATCTACTGCGGCAGCACCGTCACTATCTTAAGCTGATCACGGCTTGGCATGACTGGAAAACATTTCTTATTCAACAGGATCTTCCCGTGACTCTTGCCGCGACAAATGTAGAATCCGGGTGGAGCTATGCCTATACGCCTTACTGGACACTCAGCGTCCTGGCGCATGTCACGGCACAAGCCTGTGAAAACGATCGCAGAAGAGGTGAAATGATCGGGCGTCTCAAGATGACCTTGCGATCAGAAGATCGCGAAGCGCGTGAGGCATTAGGCGTTCTGCAGGAAAGTTTGGAGCAGGCCGAAGTTGGATTCGATGATCCTCAAGAAGAGGCTCGCAAGGAGCTGCTCGCGTGGATCTATCGGGTGGCGGTTGATCCGGCGTGGCGCTATCCGGACATTCAAGATCCAGCTGAGCGAGCCTGGTTTGGCTCTCGAATGGAAACGATGGAAGTGGTGCGGCAGCGCGCCTCCGAGTTTCTCCAGCAGCTTAAGCGCGCGCCCAGAAGTCGCCAATTACTGCGCGACTATTATGAGCGAACCGGCCTGCCGATTCCCGCTCTGCTCGCTGAGCGCGGGGCGGTGGAGCAGGCGCAACAGCGACGAAGCCTGGATATCCAGGAACTCCTCACCAGACGAACGCGATGGCGTAGGGAGCGACGGGA
>CAYNXT010000039.1:0-13071 GCA_964401235.1 uncultured Planctomycetales bacterium | reverse complement strand
GAACATTTTCCAGTAGTTGCACACGTTGCACGTCTGGGGATGGCCCGGGTCGGTCATCTTAATGCGCGTCGGATCGGTGAACATCTTCTGCACCGTCGCGCGAATCGCCTCCGGGCTTTCTGAGAGATTCAGCGTATTGCCGTAACTCTTGGACATCTTGCGTCCATCCGTCCCCAAGAGTTTCGGCGCCGTGGTCAGGAGCGGCTTGGGCTCGGGAAAGATCTCCCGCTTGAGCAGAAAATGCAGCCGGCGCACAATCTCGCGCGTGAGCTCCAGATGCGGCAGTTGATCCTCCCCTACGGGTACTGCGTGCGCCTTATAGAGCAAAATATCGGCCGCCTGCAGCACCGGGTAACCGAGAAAGCCGTAGGTCGCTAAATCGCGCCCAGAGAGCTCTCGCAGTTGTTCTTTGTAGGTGGGCACCCGCTCAAGCCACCCCAGCGGCGTGATGATGGAAAGCATGGTAAAGAGCTCGAAGTGCTCGGGAACGTCCGATTGCCGGAAGATCACACTCCGCTGAGGATCGATTCCATAGGCCAACCAATCGATCACATTCTCGCGCGCCCACTGGCGGATGCGCTCTGGATGCTCGTACTCGCTCATCAGCGCGTGATAATCCGCTACCATGAAGAAACAGTCGTACTCGTCCTGCAACTGCTTCCAATTCGTGAGCGCGCCGACAAGATGACCCAAGTGGAGCTGCCCGGTGGGCCGCATGCCACTGAGAACCCGCTGTCTCATCCCACGCCCTGGCTCAAGCTGCCGCAGGCAGCCACACCGGCCTCCTGAAGATGGGCTCGCTCGCGGCCGGTGCCGGCCTTCGGCCGAGAGCGAGGGCGTGGGATCATTCACTCAACCTAGCTTTCGGGCGACCTTCTTCAGCTCCCACGCTTCGATCAGGTCGCCGAGTTGCAAGTCCACTTTCCCTTCGACGGAAATGCCACACTCTAATCCTTCTTGAACTTCCTTCGCGTCATCTTTCACGCGCTTGAGATTAGCGATCTTGCCTTCAAACATCCGTTCTTTCCCTCGAATAACCCGCACGACGGCATCGCGCCGGATAACGCCCTTGGTGACCATGCAGCCAGCCACCATGCCCGCTTTCGACACTTCGAACAGCTTGCGCACTTCGGCTCGGCCCAAAAAGATTTCTTCAATGGTCGGCTCCAAGAGTCCCTCAATCGCGGCCTTAATGGAGCCTACCAACTCATAAATGATCTGATAGATGTGGACATCCACCCCTTCGGAGGCCGCCAGGACTTGCACGACCGGCTCGATCCCCACATGGAAGCCCACAATCACGGCATCAGACGCCGCCGCCAGGATGACGTCGGATTCGTTGATGTCGCCCACGCCGGCATGGAGGATCTTAAATTGCACTTCCTCCTTTTCGGTATCGAGCTTTTCCATGCTTTGAACGATCGCTTCGAGAGATCCTTGCACGTCCGCCTTGAGGATGAGCCGAAGCTCCTTGAGCTTGCCTTCGGTAATGCGCTGGTGGATCTCTTCGAGCGTGATCCGTTTAGGATGAAGGACTGCGCGTTGCGTTTGCCGTTCTCGTCGATGCTCGGCTACGGTTCGCGCCAATTTATCATCTCCCACCACGAAAAATTGGTCGCCGGCTCGTGGGACTTCAGGCAGCCCTAAGACTTCTACAGGTTTGGCAGGACCTGCCTCTTTGAGTCGATGCCCTCGATCATCGCTCATGGCCCGAACCCGCCCGACCAGATGGCCGATCACCAAGCTCTCTCCGAGGCGCAGCGTGCCCTGCTGGACCAGTAGCGTCGCGACCGGCCCGCGCTCCTTGGTCTGCTTCGCTTCAATCACCGTGCCGGAAGCCAGCGTGGTTGGATCGGCCTTCAACTCAAGGAGCTCCGCTTCCAGCAGCAGCATTTCTAGGAGCCTATCAATCCCTTCTCGGCTCTTGGCGGAGACGGGCACCATGATGATCTTTCCACCCCAATCTTCGGCCAGCAGCTCCCGCTGGGCCAGCTGCTGCTTCACCTTTTGGGGATTGGCTTCGGGCCGATCCATTTTATTGATGGCGACCATGATGGTCACGCCGGCCGCCCTGGCATGATCAATGGCCTCGATGGTCTGAGGCATGACCCCGTCATCCGCCGCCACCACCAACACGACGATATCCGTGACATTCGCCCCTCGAGCCCGCAGCGCCGAAAACGCCTCGTGGCCCGGGGTATCCAAGAACGCCACGCGTCCTTTTTCGAGCTGCACCTCATAGGCGCCGATGTGCTGAGTAATTCCGCCGGCTTCCTTCTCAGCCACTTTCGCTTCGCGAATCGCGTCAAGCAAGCTGGTCTTGCCATGATCGACATGGCCCATGAAGGTGACGACGGGCGCGCGCGGCACGAGCTTCTGAGGATCCGGCTCGCATGCTTTGAGTAACTGCACTTCCAGTGTCGGCTGCGGAAGGATTTCGCAATGAAACGCGTGGGCCACCTTTGTGGCGGTCGCTTCATCGAGGGGCTGGACAATGGAAGCAAACACCCCTTGCTGCATCAAATACTTCACCACGTCGCTTGGATTCATCTCCATGCTGGCAGCCAAATCCTTCACGGTGATTGGAAATCTTACCTGCAACGGCTTGGGGGGACCAACAGGACCTGGCTCAGCTTCAGCGACTGCCGGGGCAGGCTCCGGCGTCGGAGCTTTCTGCGGCTTGGACTTGGCAACCGGCGCAGGCTTTTCAATCTTCGGCGCCACTCGAACCGATGGCTTGGCCACGACCGCAACGGCCGGACGAGCAGGCGCCGCCGGTGTTTTGGCTGGCCCCGGCTTCGCGTCGACCATTGCCGGGGCTGGGGTCGGTTTGGCTGCCACCGGCTTAGCAGGAGCGGCAACTGGTTTGAGCGGAGGCTTTTTAGCGATCGGCGGCTTCTTGACCACCGGGTTGCTCGCTAAGGCTTTGCGCGCCCGATTGATCGCATCCGCATCAAGAGTGCTCATGGAGCTCTTAGCGGAAATACGGAGCTCCTTGAGTTTTTGCAGGAGCTCTTTCGATGGTAACTTCAGACTCTTGGCTAGTTCATGCACACGCATGCGTCAACTCTGCGGCTCCGGGGTGTCAGCGGCCGGTGGTGCATCGACCTTTGGCTGCTTGGCACGTTCCAAGAGCTTCTCCGCAGTTTTTTCTCCAATGCCTTTAATGGCGGTGAGCTGTTCTACCGTCATGGCCGCCAATTGCTCGGTCGTGGTAATGCCGGCCTCACGCAGGCGCGCTTGCAGTTTTGGCCCAAGCCCTTCCAGGCCGCCCTGCAATGCGGGCGCCTCGCTGCCGGCGAATTGCGTTTTGCTCTTGATGTCGAGTTGCCAGCCGGTCAATTTAGAGGCCAGCCGCACGTTTTGCCCGCGCTTGCCAATGGCCAATGAGAGCTGGTCGTCCTCGACGATCACCAGCGCGTGTTTCGTCTCTGGCTGCGCTTGAATGCTGGTGATGGTTGCCGGAGAGAGTGCCGCGGCAATGAACTCATTGATCTGCGGCTGCCAACGGATGATATCGATCTTCTCGCCATGTAGCTCTCGCACGATATTCTTCACCCGCGTGCCGCGCATCCCCACGCATGCTCCGACGCAGTCCACCTTCTCATCGGTGGAGGAGACAGCCAATTTGGTGCGGTCGCCGGCCTCTCGCGCAATCCCCTGAATCCGGACGATGCCTTCGGCAATTTCTGGAACCTCGAGGGCAAAGAGTCCGCGAATGAACCCTTCATGGGTGCGAGAGAGCACGACCGAAGGCCCTTTGGCACTCTTACGCACTTCCAGCACATACCCCTGCAGCCGATCCCCTTGGTGGTACTCCTCATGCGGGATGCGCTCGACCTTGGGCAACACCGCCTCGGCCCGGCCTAATTCGACGATAATATCCCCGCGCTCGAAGCGGTGGACCGTCCCATTGACGATGTCTCCCACTCGGCTTTGAAACTCAGTGAAGACGACATCGCGCTCCGCCTCGCGGATTTTCTGGATAATCACCTGCTTGGCGGTTTGCGCGGCAATGCGGCTGAAATCCACCGAGGTGAGCTTGCGGTCATCTGAGACGACGGCGAGCTGACCGGTCTTGCGGTCAATCGTCACCGTCACCTGGTGATCCTCCGGCAACCCGACGCTCTTCTTCGCCGCGGTAGCCAAAGCCGACTCGACCGCTTGGATGAGGATCTCGCGGTCGATGCCTTTGTCGCGCTCAATCGCTTCTAAAATTGAGAGGAGTTCCCCGTTCATTTCACCAAGGTATAGCTTTTTTTGCCATGCGAATTTGCGTCAATGGAAATGTCACGTTGCCGGCGACGGTCTTGAGCACGATGGCTTCGAGTTGGACCGCCAAGACGATGCCATCCGTCTCCTTGGTCCGCCCATCGTCGGTGTTCAAGACCAAGCGAACCGTCTCTCCGAGCGCCCGCTCAAAATCTCGCTTCGTGATCAAGGGGCGATCCAAGCCAGGAGAGGAGACCTCGATCGTGTAGCTGCCCCCGAGCACCTCATTCGCCTCCAGCGCATGGCCGATCAGCTGATTGACCCGTGCGCACTGTTGAATCGTCACGCCGCCGACCTTGTCCACCAACAGTCGCACAAGCGTCTGACCGCCCTGCGGCCGGCAGGCTAGCTCAACGAGCTCCATGTCCTGCTCAGCTACAATCGGCTCCACCAACGCTTGAATGGTGGCTATCGGCGTCTCATCCATTAGCACAAAAGCCCAGAACACGAAAGTTGCATGCTACACCACAGAAACACAGAATCCCACAAGAACTTCTCAACGCCGTTCTCTGTGCTTCTGTGGCCCTCTGTGTCTCTGTGCCAAGAGAATAAAAAAAGTGGGGGCAACCCACTTTGCCTGGTCTATTAAGCTATCCTTCAGACTACTACCCCGATGCAGCCTTGTCAAGCAGTTTATGGACGGTGGAGACGACCTCTGCTGGAACCGTCCGCGCTTTCTCCTTGGTCTTGCGCAGGATCACTTCTATCTGCTGTTGGGCCTGCCACACCTTCCCCACCACCACCTGGACTGGGATTCCCACCAGATCGGCATCCTTCAGCTTGCTGCCTGGGGACTGGTCTCGGTCATCCAGGAGCACCTCAAGACCTGCCTGCCGTAAGCGCTCGTACACCTCCTGAGCGGCTTGGATGTGCGAGGCCTTGTCCGCTTCCATGACGCTAATGACGACCTGAAATGGTGCTAAGGCGATCGGCCAGACAATCCCTTGCTCATCATGATGCTGTTCAATCGCGGTGGCCACGATGCGGTTAATCCCGATGCCATAACAGCCCATGATCATGGGTTTGAGTGCGCCGCCCGGGTGCTGCACCATCGCTCCCAATACCTGGCTGTACTTCGTGCCCAGCTTAAACACGTGTCCCGCCTCGATGGTGCGCACAAAACTCAGCCGACCCTGGCATGTTGGACAGGCGTCCTCCTCGGTGATGACTCGCACATCCGCTACCGTGCTTGGCTGAAAATCCCGTCCGGGATTCACGTTGATCAGATGAGCTTCCGCCTCATTCGCGCCGGTTACCGCGTTGACCATCTGCATCACCGCTTCATCGGCGAGTAATCGCACCCCATTGAGCTTGACCGGCCCGGTAAAGCCAATCGGAGCGTTAGTGAGCCGCTCAATGGTTTGCGCGCTGGAGAGTCTCAGCTGGTTTGAGCCCACCAACCGAGCCAGCTTGGCTTCATTCACATCATGATCGCCTCGCACTAACACCGCCACATGCGACTTTTGGAGCCCCGTCGGATCACCAGTGGGCGACATCCCGAGCGAAGTCGAGGGACCCACATCATATAAGAGTGTTTTAATGAGTTTCGACGCCGGCACCTTGAGGAATTGGCTCACGTGTTCCACCGTATGCTTGCCTGGCGTCTTGACCACCTCTAGCGGCTTAGGTAATTCAGCCTGGGACTGGAGGCTGGAGGCGGGAGGCTGAATTTTTGCAGCGTCAAGGTTGGCGGCATAGCCGCATTGCTGGCATTGGACCACACGGTCCTCGCCGCTCTCGGCTGGCGCCATAAACTCGTGCGACACGTCCCCGCCCATCATGCCCGGATCGGCCTCACAAGCCAGCACGGTGATACCGCAACGGGCAAAGATCCGTTGGTACGCCTCGTACATGGTCTGGTAGCTGCGATTCAGGCCTTCCGTATCGAGGTCAAAACTGTACGCATCTTTCATCAGAAACTCTTTGGAGCGGATGATGCCAGCGCGCGGGCGCGGCTCATCGCGAAACTTGGTCTGAATCTGATAGACCGTGACGGGCAGCTGCTTGGGCGAGCGCAACTCCTTGATCAGGTCGGTGACCACCTCTTCGTGGGTCGGACCGAGAACAATTTCCTTTCCGGTGCGGTCTTTGAATCGAATCAGCACCTCGCCGAGCAGCTCATAGCGACCGGTGGTCTTCCAGAGCTCGGGCGGCTGTAACATAGGGAGCAGCAGCTCCTGGGCGCCGGCGCGATTCATCTCCTCCCGCACGATGGCCATCGCCTTCTGGAGTACGCGCAAGCCCAACGGAAGGTAAGAGTAAGCGCCCGAGCCGAGCCGACGGATCAGGCCGGCGCGCGCCATCAGCTTATGGCTGATCGCCTCGGCATCTTTGGGATCTTCACGGAGCGTGGGAAGGAAGTACTGGGACCACCGCATACTAGTGATTAGTGGCTAGTGGCGAGTGATGAGTGCAGGCTCGTCATGCACCACGCGCTGAACTTCCTCAAGGAGGGCGTCGACCATCTCGGATTCGGGGACGCGACGGATCTGCTGGCCTTTGCGATAGATCACCCCGACCCCACCACCCCCGGCTAAGCCGATATCCGCATGCTCGGACTCCCCTGGCCCGTTGACCACGCAGCCCATGACGGCGACCGTTAACTTGAGGCAGCGCGGCTCGGTCTTGGCCAGCTCGCTCAGGCGCACCTGGACCTGGCTGGCGATTCCCACCACATCGATCTCGCAGCGACCACAGGAGGGACACGCGATGACGTTCGTTTCAAACCGGCGCAGCTCAAGCGCGGAGAGAATCCGCTGCGCAACCTTGATCTCTTCGACCGGATCGCCGGTAATCGAGACGCGAATCGTATCCCCGATGCCCTCGGCTAATAGCGCGCCGATGCCGATGGAGGATTTCACCGTCGAGGCCTCAAGCAACCCCGCCTCGGTCACGCCAAGGTGAAAGGGGTAGTCGCAGAGCTGGGCCATGCGCCGGTAGGCCGAGAGCATCTGCAGGACATCGGAGGATTTGAGCGAGAGCACGATGTCGTAAAACCCAAAGCCCTCCAACAGTCGCACCGACTTCAAGGCGCTCTGCACGATGGCTTCAACCAGATCGTCCGGATGGGCCGCTTCGCATTCCGGATCGAGCGAGCCGACGTTCACCCCGATGCGAATCGGCACGCGGCGCTCCTTGGCCCGGTCGACGACGTCTTGGACTCGTTGCGGATTGCGGATGTTGCCAGGATTCCAGCGGATTTTATCGAAGCCGGCCTCAATCGCGGCGATGGCAAACTGCGGATGAAAGTGGATGTCAGCGACCAGCGGCACGTTGTTCGCTTCGCGACGGATGTCGGGCAACGCCTTGGACGCCTCGATGGTCGGAACGGCCACGCGCACGATCTCGCAGCCGGCTGTGGCCAGCGCGCGGATTTGCCGCACCGTCGAGTCGATGTCCGTCGTGTCGGTCTTCGTCATGGATTGGATGGAGACTGGGGCCTCGCCACCAATCGTGAGGTGGCGGACGTTGACCGATCGTGTTCTTCGCCGCCGAACCATCAGGCAGTCCACACTTAGGGTTTGATCCAGCCGAAGAGCTTCTCGAAGAGGCCGAAGCGGCTGACGTCGTTGATGCAAATAAAGACGACCAGCGTCATGAGCAGCACAAAGCTGACTTGAGCGGAACGCTCCTGCACGTGCAGGCTCACCGGACTGCCGCGCAGCTTCTCCAGCGCCAAAAAGAACAGATGCCCACCGTCTAGAATGGGAATCGGAAACAGATTAAAAATCGCGAGGCTGAGGCTAAAGAGGCTGACCAGCGACAAGAGCGGAGCCCACCCCATTTTGACGGCTTCAGAGGTCAGGTAGATGATGCCAATCGGCCCGGTGACCGAATCGCGGAAGGACATTTTTCCGGTCGCCATGGACCATAAGGCGAGAAACGTCTGTGAGACCCACTCATTTTGCTGATGCAGGGTGCGGCCGATGGCGGCAATCGGGCCGACGCGATAGGTCGAAAACTCTCCGCTGGGCGAGATCCCGATCAACCCCACGCTCTTGGTGCGGCCGAATGGATCGGTGAGCGACTTTTCTCGCGGGGTCATCGTGAGAGTTTGCGCTTGTCCGTCTCGTTCAAATTGCACCTGCAGCGGCTGATGAGCCGAGGCATAAATCAGGGTGGTCATTTCTTGCCAGGAGCGAATCGCCCGGCCGTTGATCGCCTGAATGCGATCCTTGGCTTGCAGCCCCGCGGCTTGAGCCGGCGTGTCCTCTAAGACGGTGCCCACGACCGGCAGTAAGTCGGGGTAGCCGGTCACAAACATGAGCCACAAGCAGCCAAGGGCTACCAGGTAATTGACCAGCGGGCCGGCAAACACGATCTTCGCACGGGTGCCGATCGGCTTGGACAAATACTCCCAGGGCTGCGATGTTTGCTCGCTGCGTTGCTCGCCCGCCATCTTGACGTAGCCTCCAAGCGGAATGGCGCTCACGGCGTATTCCGTCTCGCCGCGACGCCAGCGCAGCAGAATCGGGCCAAACCCGATCGAAAAGCGAAGCACGCGCACTCCGGATCGCCTGGCGACGAGAAAATGGCCGTATTCATGCACGATCACCAAGAGTCCCAATACGAGCAATGACACCAGCGCAGATAGCATTAACCCTTCTCCTCTGTCACGATACTCACAAAGTCTGATCCAAGCTGTTTGATATGATCCTCAGCGGTGGTGCGTGCCCACCGGTCAATCACCAAAATGTCCTCCACCGTCAGCGGTGCGCTTGGAGGGGACTGCGCGAGCGCGTCGGCGATGATCGTGGGGATGTCCGCGAATGGCAAGCGGCCGTCCAAATAGGCGTGGACGGCAACGTCGTTGGCGCCATTGAGGACGATGGGCGCGCTGCCGCCGGTGTTCGCCGCCTCAAGTGCGAGTCGCAAACACGGAAACTCGTTCACATCCGGCTCCTCAAAATGCAGCGCCGAGAGCTCCCTCAGGCGCATGCGCGGCAGCGCCATCCGCCGGCGCGCAGGAAAGCTCAGCGCATATTGAATCGGTAAGCGCATGTCGCATGGACTGAGTTGTGCTAGCCACGCGCCGTCGACCAATTCCACGAGCGCATGCACGACGGCCTCAGGATGAATCACGATTTGGATCCGCTCGATCGGCATGCCGAACAGCCATTGCGCCTCGATCACTTCCAACCCTTTATTCATCAAGGTGGAGGAATCGACCGTAATTTTCGGCCCCATACGCCATTTCGGGTGTGCTAAGACCTGCTCTCGATTGACCTGCAAGCGCGCCTGGGGCGAGAGCTTCCACAGCGACCCACCGCTTCCGGTAATCACCAGCCGCTCCACTTGCTCGGGATCGACGCCTTGCAAACACTGAAACAGGGCGGCGTGTTCACTATCAATCGGCACCAGGCTGGTGCCATGCTCTCTGACGAGCCGCATGAGGAGTTCACCTGCCATCACCAGCAGTTCTTTTGAGGCGAGCGCGATACGCTTGCCGGCCTCAATGGCGCGGATGAGTGGCACGAGCCCCTCGCGCCCCGACATCGCGATAACGACCGCATCCACGCTGGGGTGAGTCGCAAGCTCAATTAACCCCTCCTGCCCGGCTCCCACTTTGGAGCGACCGCTCAGACGAGCCAGCTCTTTCGCTTTGTCAGCATGCCAGACCGCCACTAGGGGCGGGTGCAATTGTCTTATCTGCTCGCCGAGCAGCTCAATCTGCGAGCACGAAGCGATCCCGACAAGCTGCAGCTCCTCTGGATGGCTGGCGATCACATCCAGCGTGCTACGCCCGATAGAACCTGTAGAACCGAGGACGGCTACTCGTTGCATCTGTTTCGGTTAGCCCGTTGGCCCGTTCTCCCGTTGGCCCGTTGTGACTCTAAACGGGCGAACCGGCCAACCGGCAAACGGGCTAACGGTCATCCGTAGATGAGCATCCCATAGAACAATGGTGCGGTGAATAAGAGGCTGTCCATCACGTCAAGAATCCCCCCAAGGCCAGGAATAAGTGTCCCGGTGTCTTTGACCTGACAGTCGCGCTTGAGCAATGATTCGGCCAGATCGCCGAGCTGGCCGATGACCCCCAGGAACACTCCTAACACCGCGACAAGCTCCGCGGATGGCAACTGACCGAAAATCTGCTGGCCACCAAGCAGGGGACGGGCCAGCCAGGCGGTAATTCCGCTAAAGACGGAGGCGGCGAGAAATCCTTCGATGGTTTTCCGAGGGCTAATGCGCGGGACGAGCGAGTGGCGGCCCACGATGTTACCGATAACATACGCGCCGACATCGCCCATTTTCGTTACCAAAATCAGAAACAGCACAAGCCAAGCCCCCTGAGCCGGATCGGTCGTGCGGATATACAAAACATAACTGAACAACGCCGCGATGTACGCTAAACCGAAGAGCGTTGTCGCTAAGCCACCTAAGGCCTCAAAGATGTTTTCCCGAAGAAACTGCCGGATGAAGATGATCACGATGGTCGCCGGCCAGAAAATGTCCCACATCCAACTGATGACCGTAGCCCCTGGCCCCACCACCAGTGTCGGCACGAGGCCCGGCTCGACCAGCGAGCGCCAGGCGACCAACCCGGTGAAGAGCACTCCCAGCGTGACGCCAAGCGGGCGATGCACCAGAATGCCGCGATGGCGCACCATGGTGAAAAACTCATACAGCGCGATCGCTACGACGGTCGTCACGACCAGCGCATACGCCCATAACGGAACGTAGAACAAGGTGGCCACGAGGATGCTAATCAGCACCGTCGAGCTCAGCAACCGATGCGTCAGATTGGCCATGTCAGACTTAGGCGTGGGCCGCGGTTCTGCCGAACCGGCGCTCGCGCTGTTGATAGGAGGCGAACGCAGCCAGGAGATCGTCCTTCGAGAAATCCGGCCAGAGCGTCGGGGTAATATACAGTTCGGTATAGGAGGATTGCCACAGCAAGAAATTGGAGAGCCGCTGCTCGCCTGAAGTGCGAATTAGCAGGTCCGGATCGGGTAAGTCAGCGGTATAGAGATGCTGGGCAAGGAGCCGCTCATCAATCTGTTCAGGCTGCAATTCGCCACGCTGCACTCGCTCGGCGATCCGACGGGTCGCATCGACTAGCTCTTGGCGGCCGCCATAACTAAGCGCGAGGGTCAGCACCATCCGTTCGCAGTGGGCGGTTGCCGCGATCGCGGTGCGCAGCGGTCTCAGCGCTGCGGCGGGGAGTTCTTCGAGCCGTCCGATGGCATGCAGTCGGACCTGATTGGCCAGCAGTGTCGGCGTCTCTCGCTGAATAAACTCGCTCAGCAACCCCATGAGGTCGCGAATTTCATCACTCGGCCGGCCCCAATTCTCCCAGGAAAAAGCGTAGAGTGTGAGCGCCTTCACGCCAAGTTCACAACAGGCTTCGGTGATCCGTCGGACCGCATCCGCCCCGGCCTGATGCCCAAAGAGGCGGGGGAAATGGCGCGCGGCGGCCCACCGACCGTTGCCATCCATAATGATCGCGATGTGCCGCGGGACTGCCTGCGGCAGCTTATTGAGGCTCGCCACTCGGAGCGACCGTCTGCCCAGGCTCTGATGTAGGCTGTGTTGGGGAAACAGGCTGCGGCTCAAGCGCTTTAAGATGTGCCTCGGCCTGTGCTTTGAGCTGATCCCGCTCTTCGGTGAGCGTATCAATCTCTTCTTGAAGTCCTTCAACTTCATACTCAAGATCTTCGCGCTCAAGGCGCGTTCGATCCAAATCGGTGCCGATTGTCGCTAGGGCAGCGGCGAGCACCACCACGATCAGCCCGACGCCGACCCACACCGCCCATTTCCATCGACCCATCCTTATGCCACTCCTTCGTTATTTGGAATATTCCGATTCGCGATTCGACACGCGATCGGCTTCCGCCCGGTATGACCGCTTGGATCCTTGGGGCAAAATAATCAGCTCCACACGGCGGTTCTGCGCGCGCCCTTCGGCCGTCTCATTAGAAGCAATAGGATGCTCTTCGCCATACCCGATCGCCGTCAAGCGGGCAGGGTCCATGCCGTGTTTCTCGACGAGATATTCCGCCACCGCATTGGCTCGCGCGACCGATAAGGCTTTATTGTCTGCCCATCCGGAATATTTGATGGGCTGGTCATCCGTGTGCCCTTCGATGCCGATCGGCTGATCAGACACTTCCTGCAACACATTGGCGACCTTGTCGAGCACCGGATACGCGCCGCGCCGTAACTGGGCCTTGCCGGAGTCAAAGAGGACCCGGTCTAGCATGCGGGCCACCAAGCCGCGCTCATCATAGCCGATGCTCGCCTCGGAGGAGCTCAGACGTCCTTCCAGCGCCTCTTTCGCACGCCGGAGCTGATCCGCTTCTTCCGCTTTGAGCCGTGCCAGCGTCTTAAACTGCTCGAGCTGATCGCTCAACTCGGCAAGCTGCTGGATATCCCACGGCGAACGTTTGGCAAAATTGATGGCACAACCGCTGCTGACGATACATGCCACTCCCATGATCCAAGATCCCCAACGCCTCATGATAGTCCTCCTCATCCTCTACTGCGACTAAGCTAGCATAGCCCCCCATTACCGTCAAGAGACAGTCACCAGCGGCCAACCTTGAAGGCTTGTTCCCGCTTTGAGCCGGTCGAAATCAGACAAATCGGCACGCCCAGCAGCTCCTCCAAGCGCTTCAGATAGCGTCGGGCTGCTGCCGGCAGTTCGTGCAGATTCGAAGCCTCCCCTGTCTCCGCCTGCCAGCCTGGCCAAGACTCATAGATCGGCTCGCCGCGCGTCAGCACGTCAAGATCGGCGGGAAACTCATCGACGGTTTGTCCGTGATAGCGATAGCCTGTGCAAATCTGAATCGTCTCCAT
>CAYNXT010000038.1:11030-13128 GCA_964401235.1 uncultured Planctomycetales bacterium | reverse complement strand
AAGCGCTGCGCCTGATGACCACAGCGCAACGGGACAAGGAAGCCGTCGAAGCCAAAGCCGCCCGCGCTCGTGCTCAATTGCGCGAACAAGCCCAAGATCTTGCGTTCGCCATTGCTCAAGAAAAAGCAAACGAGCGCGCCCGCCAAGATGCTCAGGCCCAGCAACAACTTGCCGCCGGCCGCGAGCAACACCTCAAGCGGCTCTATCGCCACGGCATGAGCCTCTACCGCCAGCACGACTTTCAGGGTGCGATGGACACGTTTGGGCAGATGGTGCCGATGGCGCCTGAGCATCCACTGGTGCGAGACGCTCAGCGCATGATGACCAAAGCTGAAGGCCAGCTAGCCGCAGAGCGCGCGCGCCGCGCGGCCCAGCTCTCCATTGATACGGTGGCTCCGGTGTCAGACCTGGAGCGGCAACTCACCGTCAAACGGATCGAACTGGAAACCACCTTCAAATATGCCAAGATCGCCGTGAAAGAGCGCAACTACGAGACGGCGGTGAAACTCCTGCAGCGCATCCTCGCGCAAGATCCGCAATATGAATCGGCCCAGCAGCTCTTGCAGCAGGCTCAGCTGGCTCAGCTAAAGAAGGACGAAGAGCGGTTGCAACGGGCCGTGCAGCTCGATGAGCAGTCCATGGTCAATGAAGTGGTCAAATCACAGCTCCTGCCTCCTCCCCCTTCCATGAAGCCAATCAGCGTGTTGCCCCAGGCCTTGGCTGGCTCCTCTGAATTGGCAGCGCGGTTGCGCCAGCCGATCAGCATCGATTTTACCGAGGTGGCACTGGGCGATGTGCTCGAGTTTATTGGAGATGCCGCCAATATCAGTATCATTCCCTCACCACGACTTGACTTAAAGACTCGTCGGGTGTCGCTCAAGATCACGGAACTACCGCTTGAGCTGGCATTGAAATATCTCGCCAAGAGCCAGGCGCTCGACTATCGAGTCGAACAGGATGCGATTTTGATTGCGACTGCCGAGGAGTTTTCCAGCCAGCCTATGGAAACCCGCGTGTTTTTCTTGCAAGGCGGGTTAGGTCCCTTTGCCCTGGAGACCGCCGCCCTCAGCCCTCACCCCGCATTGCAGGCCGACTCCATTAAAACGCTGGTCGAAAAAACGATCCCGCAGCCGAGCGGCAGCAGGCTGGTGATGGATCAGCGCAGCGGTTCGCTGATCGTCACAAATACCGGTGCGAATTTGACCCTCATCGAGCAGTTGCTCAGCCAATTGGACGTGACCCCAGTGCAAGTGCTCATTGAGGCGCGATTCATGGAACTGACCATGACCGATTTGGACCAATTAGGGTTCGAGGCCATCCTCAATGGCGACTATGCGTTGAACAAGAAAGGGGCCGGTGACGGCACGCAAGGGCCTGGGAACATCATTGCAAAAAATGGCGGGGTGAAATTCGCCAACCTCTCGCGCCAGGATGAAGGGGGCAACCTGACCTTGCAAGGGGTGCTGAGCGGAGTGCAGTTTGAAGCGGTGCTGCATGCGCTGGAAGAATCCAAGAAAACCAAGACGCTCTCCGCCCCGCGCGTGACAACGCTCAACAATCAAAGCGCAACCATTCGTGTCGTCGAGGAGTTCAATTATCCCACGCGCTATGAAGTGTCGCTGATCCAGTTTGATATTAACGGTGACGGCGATTTTGATGATGCCGGTGAAACCGAGTTTGCCAACGTGCCGAAGGATTTTAAAAAGCGCGACGTCGGCATTCTGCTGAATGTGACCCCAAGTGTCGGCAAGGATCTGAAGACCATTACCTTGGTGCTTGCGCCTGAGGTCAGCTCGGCCGGTGAGTTCCGGGATCTCGGTAGTGGAGTGACCGTCCCGGACTTTACCTCCCAGCGTCTCACGACCAGCGTGATCATCGAGGACGGTCAAACAGTGGTCTTAGGCGGGCTCATGAAGGACACGACTGCTAACACGGTGACGAAGGTGCCGCTGCTGGGTGATCTGCCCCTGTTGGGCGGCCTGTTTCGCCAGCGGGAAGAAACCAGCACGCGCAAGAACCTCTTGATCTTTATTACCGCCCGTCTGCTAGCACCCCGCGGCCAAACCACCTGACACCACGGATGACACGGAATCCACAC
>CAYNXT010000038.1:3791-10930 GCA_964401235.1 uncultured Planctomycetales bacterium | reverse complement strand
AGAGACACGGAAGGAAAGAAAATACGCGGTTCAAGTGTTCTCTGTGTTTCTGTGGGGCTTCTGTGTTTCTGTGGTGTGAAGTTTGCAGGGGCGGCTGAGGTGGGCAGCTTGACCGGGCGATTGCAGCAGCCGGTCAGCGCGGATTTTCAAGCGGTGGATTTTGCCTCTGCGATGCAGTTTCTCGCCGAAGAAGCCGGGGTGAACATTATTCTCTCCGAGCAGGCCAAGGCCACGGGGCGTCCGGTGACGGTGCATTTAGTGGAGATGCCATTGACCCGGGCGCTGGAGTATCTGTTGCGCAGCCAAGGACTGCTGTATCGTTTTGATGAGGAGGCACTCTGGGTTGCCACGCAGCAGGAAATGGATGCGGAGCCACTGGAAACACGCGTCTTCTCGCTCCAACAAGGTCCTGGCATGTTTGCGGCGTTTGAATCCATCGCCGAAGTGCGCGAAGGGGTTGCGCTCCAGCCGACCGGGGTCAAGTCGATGAAGACGATCAACGATATTCTCAACGAAGTCATCCCCACAATTGCCGGCAGCGCGATGGTCCTGGATGAAAAGAGTGGGGCACTCGTCGTCACTCATGCGCCCTATTATGTGCAGCAAGTCGAGCAGTTGCTCGCACAGCTTGACGCCGCGCCCCAACAGGTGCTGATTGAAGCCCGGTTTCTTGAACTGACCGTCACGGACACCGATGAGTGGAATTTTGATGTCCAGCTCACCGGGGATGCCAGCCTCACGAAAAAAGGGAAGAGGGATGGCACGCGCGGCCCGGCACTGCAATTGACGAAAAGTGGCGGCGGCACGCTCAAGCAAGGCACCGGCATTAATTTCACCGACTTCGCCAACCAAACTTCAGGGAATGCCTTGAACCTGTCGCTTCAGGGCGTCTTAAGCGGAACCCAGTATGCGGCGGTGCTGCACGCGCTCTTAGAGCACAAAACGACCAAGACGCTCTCCGCCCCTCGGGTGACGACGCTCAACAATCAAACCGCCACCATTAAAGTCGTGAGCGAATTTGTGTATCCTACTCGTTATGAAGCCTCGGTTAAGCGTGAGGACGAGAATAGTGACGGAGATTTCAACGATCTCAAAAAGGATGGAACTCGTGAAACTCGATTTGTGAACGCGCCGCAGGATTTTGTCACGAAAGATCTTGGAATCTTGCTGCATGTCACACCGAGCGTCGGCCAAGATCAGCGCACGATCACCCTGGCGCTCAAGCCTGAAGTCAGCGAGAAAAAGACTGATGATAAATATGGCGGTGAGGTGACGTTGCCTCGCTTTACCACCCGGAACCTTGAAACCACCGTCGTCATTGACAACGGCAGCACCGTCGTGTTGGGCGGGCTGATGAAGGACACCACCGCCACCACCTTCACGAAGGTGCCGATGGTGGGGTCCTTGCCGATCATCGGCAAGCTATTTCGCAAGGAAAACAAAACCGCCGAACGGTCTAATCTGTTGATCTTTGTCACCGCGCAACTGATCCATCCCTCCGGCACGCACCTCGCGCTCAGCGACCCAGTCACCAACTAACCATTCCAACGTTATTCACACCACGGATGCCACGGAATGCACACAGAGACACGGAAGGAAAGAAAATACGCGGTTCAAGTGTTCTCTGTGTTTCTGTGGTGTTAACAATGAGGTGATAGTCTAAGGTATGAAAAAGGTCAACATTGCAGAGGTGGCGCGCGTGGCGGGCGTGTCCACCACCACGGTGTCTCGCGTTATCAATTCGATCTCCTCGGTCTCTGACGATAATCGCCGCCGGGTCCAGGAGGCGATCAAGTCGCTCAAATATCGCCCTAATCCCAGCGCGCAGCGTCTTGCCGCCGGGACCTCGAACACCATCGGGCTGATCATGCCGCGGTTTGAGGGGATCTTCAGCTCCTATTACGCGCTGCAGGTCATTAAAGGGATCGGGTTGGCCGTGGAGCGCTTTCGATGCGACCTGCTCTTGCATATCACGGATGGCAAGAACCTGCCGGCATCCGGCAGCGTTGAAGGGTTGTTGTTTATCGATATCGACGGGTGTGAGGAGCTCCTGGACCGAAGCCTTGATGAAGGGTTTCCGTCCGTCGTGCTCAACCATTATCTTCAGGATCTGCCGATCAGTTGCGTGGCCATCGACAATCGCACAGCCGCTTCGCAAATCGTCGAGTATCTCTCGAAGCTAGGGCATCGAGATATCGCGACGATTACCGGCGACCTGAAGACCCAAGCCGGGTTGGACCGTCTGGATGGTTTTGTCAAAGCCATGAACGCTCGCAAACTCCCGGTGAAGGATGCCTACATCCGCTACGGGGATTTCAAGGTGCCCAGCGCGCGGATCGCGGCGGAAGCACTCCTGAGCCTGCCGGATCGGCCAACGGCCATCTTCGTTGCCAGCGACGATATGGCCCTTGAAACGATCAATGTAGCGTTGGCCAAAGGGATCCGGATTCCTGAGGAGCTCTCCATTGTCGGATTTGATGATAACCCCATCGCCGAGCACGCCCGAATTCCACTGACGACCGTTCGCCAACCGCTGGCGGAGATGGGGCGTGTTGCACTCGAGGTGCTCACCCAGCAGATCAAAGGCAAGCGGCAAGCACCCGTGAAGATGCTCCTGCCGACGAAGTTGATTGAACGTCAAAGTTGCCGGCAAACCTGGCTCGTCCGTTGACACGAGCAAAGACTATCGTAGCTCCGGGTTGAGGGTTGTGGGCTCTGACAAGAACGGTTCTGGGCGCCGTGCTCTGGGTTCAGTAGTTACCCGGAGCCCATAGCCCAACACCCAGAGCCTGTTTTCCCCTGAGCCCCGAGCACAGATCCCTGAGCTAAGGAGCGGAACATGGAGCAATGTAAGCCAATCAGAGTTGCGGTGTTAGGGGCCGGGGGGTTGGGCAAAGCGGCGGCTCGCATCATTAGCATGAAACACGAGCTCTGTCTTGCTGCCATGTGTGATAGCCAGGGCATTGTCGCCTCTGAGACCGGGCTTGACGGCGAGCAGCTCTCCAGCATCTCAGGCGATTTGGTGGAGGGCGCTCGGCGGCTGCAAGAGGCTGGGGGATCCGGCTCCGAAGGCGGCATCGCGCTTGCGACGGAAATTGAGATGCGCCACTGCGATGATCCGCTCGGGGCGATTCTTGAGCGCGCAGATCGGTTGGATGGCATCCTCGTCGCGCTGCCGAACATGCCCAATGAGTTTATTCCGAATGTCATTGAGCGCTTCGCGCGGGCCGATGCCTCGCTCGTGTTCGTCGATGTGCTCAAGCGCACCCGCGCGGTCGAACAGATGCTCGCGCTGGATGCCATCGTGAAGCAGTCGCGCTCCGTGGTGCTGACCGGGTGTGGAGCCACGCCAGGATTCCTCGCGGCCGCAGCCGTGCTGGCGTCGCAGTCCTTCATCGAGGTCGAGAAGGTCGAGATCTGGTGGGGGGTCGGGATTGCCAACTGGGAAGCGTACCGTGCGACCATCCGCGAGGACATTGCACATTTACCTGGCTACACTGTGGAGCGCGCGCAGGCGATGAGCGATGAGGAAGTCGATGAACTGTTGGATCGCACTCATGGGCTCTTAGAGCTTCGCCGGATGGAGCATGCCGATGATGTGCTGCTGCAGCGGGTAGGGGTTGTGGAGCACCCGGACCAAGTGGAAGTCGGCGGGGTGATGGATACACGCCATCCAAGCAAGCCAGTGTCTACTACCATGACCCTGACCGGGATCACCCATGACGGCAAGCGCTCAAGCCATAAATTCATCCTGGGTGATGAAACGACCATGGCGGCCAATGTCATCGGTCCCGCCCTGGGGTATCTCAAGCGGGGCTTGTGGCTGAAAGCTCACAACCTCTTCGGCGTCTTCGGCTGCACGGAGTTTCTTCCCATGATCGTCCGCTAAAAATCGGGGACAGCCACCGATTTCGTGCCTTGTCCGTCCGCTCGCGCCGATGCGGATTCTTGACGCCCTCGGTCACGGCCCGGCCGGTCGGATCACCATCGCGCTCCGACACTTCCTCGCCGCCAGCGGCTCGGTCGCCAAACTCCCCCGCCAGTGTTGCTTCGCTGCGCGAAGCGGCGGGGTCAGACATGGTGGCCGTGGTCTAGAAACCTGGCCGTGCCTTCGGGCTGAATCCGCATAGGTCGCTCGCGAATCGGACAAGGCACGAAAAATATATGCTACACGCACTCACCCGTTTTCCATATTTCGAAGATCTCGCTGAGGAATTGGCGAGCTTGGAGCGCCAGGGGCTCAGGCGACGTCTGACCTCCATCGAGGCCATCAATGGAGCCATGGTGCGCATTGAGGGCCAAGAGGTGGTCTGCTGGTGCTCCAACGATTATCTGGGACTCTCTACCCATCCAGCGTTGGCACAGGCCGCCGCTGAAGCTGCCTTAACCTGGGGCGTGGGTGCGCGCGCCTCGCGATTGCTCGCCGGCACCACGAGCCTCCACGATCGCCTTGAAGCGGCGTTGGCTTCATGGTTTGGAACCGAGGCGTCCATCGTCTATTCCAGCGGCTATCTGGCCAATCTGGGTACGCTGGGAGCGCTGCTGGGAGCTGGCGATGCGGTATTTGTCGACCGGCTCGCACATGCTAGCCTGGTTGATGCGGCCCGGGCGACCCGCGCTCGCTTTCGAGCGTTTCATCACAATGACCCTGAGCATTTGGTCCAATTGTTAGCGCATGCCTCTGGTGCAACGCGGCGTCTTATTGTCACCGAAGGGGTCTTCAGCATGGAGGGCGACATGGCTCCACTCTCTGCGCTGCTTGATATAGCTGAAGCGCATGACGCGCTGCTCTACCTCGATGATGCGCACGGCGCGTTTGTCACAGGCGCGAGCGGGCGAGGGACTCCTGAAGCGTGCGGCGTGTCACATGCTCGCCTCCTCTATATGGGGACGCTGGGCAAAGCGCTTGGATGCCAAGGAGGATTTGTCGCAGGGTCACGAACACTGATCGAGTACCTGCACAATCGCTCGCGCACCTTTATCTATTCAACTGCGCTGGCTCTTCCCATCGTGGCCGCCTCCCATGAAGCGTTGTCGGTGCTCTTGCGCGAAGCGCATCGGCGCCAACAGCTCTTCCTCGTATGTCAACGTTTGGCGGTTCAGTTAGATCGGCCGGTCGCTTCTCCTATTGTGCCCATCGTTGTTGGATCCACCGAGGAGGCCACGGTCCTGGCCGAGCGTCTCTGGGAAGCCGGCCATTGGGCGCCGGCCATCAGGCCTCCTACGGTCCCAAAGGGCTCGGCGCGAATTCGAGTGAGCCTGAGCGCCCGCCATACACTTGAGCAGGTGGATGCGTTAGCATCCGCCGTACGCTCCTTTCATCATTCCACATGATCCGCGGAGTCTTCGTGACGGGAACGGACACCGGCGTAGGGAAGACCGCCATCGCCTGCGCGCTCGCCGCTTGGTGTCGCCTCGAAGGCTTGGGTGTCGGCGTCATGAAGCCTATCGCAACAGGCGGTCGGAGCGATGCCAGGGCATTAGCACATGCAGCCGGCGTATCGGATTCCTGGTCGCTCATTAACCCGATCTGCTTTGATGAGCCCTTAGCGCCCTCCACCGCGGCGCAGCGGCTCGGCACGACCATTCGCATGCGTTTGATTCTTGAAGCCTTCCGAACGCTTTCAGCCACTCATCCTGTTCTTATTGTGGAGGGGATTGGCGGACTCCTGGTGCCATTAAATTCGCATCTGACGGTGGCCGACTTGGCTCGGCAGCTTCAGCTGCCATTGGTGATCGTAGCAAGAGCCGGCCTTGGAACGCTCAACCATACGCTCCTGACGCTGGAGCATGCCAGGAAAGCGCGCCTACCGGTTGCCGGCGTAATACTCAATCACTCTACGCCACCGGCACGCGATGCCATGACACGCGTGACCATTCGGACCAACCCGACGATTCTTCGGCGCCGGCTTGGGGTTCCGGTGCGAGGACCGCTTCCGTTTGCGCCTCATCGCTTCCATGCAGAGAGCTCCGTCAAGGCCTTAGCCCGATGGTGTGAACAGCAGCTTGGCCGCTCATGGCTCATGCGGTTGACTCGTTCTAGACACTATGGTAATGTGGACCGTTAAGAAACCTCACACTGTCATAACGGGAGGGCATCGAATGCAGCAGCGCGTCGCGCAAACCGGCAAAATGCTGGTGCCATTGCTTGGGGTGTTAGCGGTGTTTGCAATGGCGGTGGCTGCGACAGCCAGCGTGTTTCTCATGCAAGAGCGAGATCGCCGTCTGGCGAAAGAGCAGGAACTGCGCGTGGCCTTAGCGGAAAACGAGGATCTCAGCGCCCGCCTCACCGAGCTGCAGCAGGCCAAGAGCCGCATCGATGAGGAGATGAGCCGGTTGCGTCAGGAGTTCTCCGACGCGCAAGAGAAGCTGGTGCAAGCCGTTCAGGCTCAGGAAACTCTCTCTCGCTCCGTCGAAGATCGAGAAAAAGAGATTGGCCGGCTCACCAAAGATTTCGAGCAGACCAAGACCCAGCAGCAGCAGCTCTTGGCCCAAGTCTCCGATCTGCAATCGGAGCGTGACACCCTCAGGCGACAACTCGCCGACCTTGAGCAGGCTAAGGGAGACTTGGAATCCAAAGTGATCGAGCTCTCCCAGCAGCCGACGGTGGAGCTAGACAAAGTGGTGGTGGGCAGTCAGCCCACCGGTTCCGCTGGATCCGCGCCGGCGACGACGTTGGCAGCCGCAAGTTCGCCGACCACCGGCCAGGTCATGAATATCAACCGCGAATACGACTTCATCATTTTTAATTTGGGCAAGAATCACGGGGTGTCCATCGGACAAGAGCTGCAGGTTGTCCGGGGCGAAGAGGTGCTCGGTCGGGTCAAGGTAGAGAAGGTGTACGATGAGCTATCCGCCGCTGCGATTCTTCCCAATTCCCGCAAAGAGACGATCAAGGAAGGCGACACCGTGACCGCGTTGTAAGCCGCGGTCGGACGTGACATCCTTCACCTCTCCATCCCCCTGGAAATAATCATCAGTCACACTCAGGCGCTGCACGGCACCCTTCGCGTGCCGGCCGATAAGGCGATCGCCCACCGCGCCATCTTGCTCTCATCGGTCGCCGACGGAGACACCCTGGTGAAACCTTGGCCTGAGGCAGATGATTGCCAGCGCACGCTACAGGTCGTGCAGCAGCT
>CAYNXT010000038.1:0-3781 GCA_964401235.1 uncultured Planctomycetales bacterium | reverse complement strand
ATTGTGGCCAGCCCCTCGCCGGCAGGGCTGACCATTCACGGACGCGGCCTTGAAGGATGGCGCGCGCCATCCGGCGATCTCTCCTGCGGAGAATCCGGCACGACATTACGGCTGATTTCAGGGCTCCTCGCCGGCCAGCCGTTTACCAGCCGCTTGGTCGCCGGGCCTGGCTTAAGCCGTCGCCCTATGCGGCGCATCATCGAGCCGCTCGCCCAGATGGGAGCCCGGATCGATGGAACTGGCGGATCTGCCCCGTCGGGAGAGCAACACCCTCCACTCCCCATTCAGGGGCGCCGTCCGCTGCGCGCGATCCGCTATGCGCCACCGATTGCCAGCGCTCAGGTGAAATCGGCGATCCTGCTCGCAGCGCTGTACGCTAACGGGCCGACGACGGTGGTGGAATGTTTGCCCACCCGCGATCACACGGAGCGAATGCTGCAGCAGTTTGGCGTGAGCGTCCAGACACAAGATCGCGAGGTGACCATTGAACCTTCTCCCTTAAGGGGCCCTGGAGTGATCCATGTGTCTGGCGATCCTTCGAGTGCTGCGTACTTTCTGGTGGCGGCGTGTTGCGTGCCTGGCTCGCGCGTGACTATTGAGGACGTGGGACTCAACCCAACGCGCACCGGCTTCCTCACGGTGCTCCAGCGGATGGGAGCCCGCATTACCACCACCCCGGCGAGTGATGCAAGCGAGCCATCCGGATCAGTCACCGCTCAGGCAAGCCAATTACAAGCTACCACGGTGGACCCAGAGGAGGTGCCGGGCGTGATCGATGAGCTGCCGGTTCTGATGGTAGCCGCTGCTTGTGCTCGCGGAACCAGCCGTTTTCTTGGGGTCGGAGAGCTGCGTGTCAAAGAAACGGACCGGATTCAGTCCGTAGTGAGCGGATTGCAGCGGCTTGGCGCGCGTGTGCGCCTGCCGGCACACGACACGGTGGAGATCGAAGGGGGACCGCTCCAGGGCGAGAGGGTGGAGGCGGCCGGTGATCACCGGACCGCCATGAGCTTTGCGGTTGCCGGCCTCGTAGCCAGGGGGCACACCACGATTACAGGCGCTGAGTGTGTGGCGAAATCGTTTCCGGATTTTTTTATCCGCCTGCGGACCCTTGCCGGTTCAGCGACGGTCAAAGGCATTGACAATACGACCCCCCTCTGTTAGGATGCTCGCAACCTTCCAGTCTGCATGCTAAAGCAACTACTCCAACGACTCGCCACGGCGCTCCAGACGAGTTGGAATTCGCTGTTGGGCCTCTCGTCGAACGATTTGGCGATTGATCTGGGCACGGCCACCACGCTGGTGTTTGTCAAAGGGCGCGGGATCGTGCTCTGCGAGCCTTCCGTCGTGGCGATCCAGCGGGGCTCCTCCACCGTCTTGGCGGTGGGCGATGAAGCCAAGCGCATGATCGGCCGCACCCCCGGCAACATTTCCGCCATCCGGCCAATGAAAGACGGCGTCATTGCCGATTTTGAAATCACCGAAGCCATGCTGCGCTACTTCATCAAGAAGGCTCAGCCGCACAAAATGACCAAACCCCTGGTGGTGGTGGCAATCCCCTCCGGTATTACCGAAGTCGAAAAGCGAGCGGTGCGCGATTCCGCCCTACGGGCTGGGGCACGCGATGTGTATCTCGTTGAGGAACCCAAGGCGGCGGCCATCGGGGTGGGGTTGCCCATTCATGAGCCTGGCGGCAACATGATCATTGATATTGGCGGCGGCACGACGGAAATGGCGGTCATCTCTCTGGATGGCGTCGTGGTCTCCCGTTCGATTCGGATCGCCGGCGATGAGATGGACCAGGCCGTCATCGAGCACCTGCGCAAAGCGTACAACTTGATGATCGGTGAGCGCACGGCTGAGGAGATTAAGATCCGTTTGGGCTCTGCCTATCCGCTGGACCAGGAACTCACTATGGATGTTCGTGGGCGCGACATGGTGACTGGGCTGCCGAAAACCGTGACCATTACCTCAGAGGAAGTCCGTGAAGCGCTCTCCGAGCCGGTCCGGACGATCGTGGAAGCGGCTCGCCTCACCCTTGAAAAGACGCCGCCTGAGCTCTCGGCCGATCTCATCGATCGCGGCATTGTGCTGGCGGGTGGTGGCTCATTACTTCGAGGGATCGACAAGCTCGTGGCCGAGGAAACCGGCCTGCCGGTCCATATCGCTGAGAATCCGGTGACCGCGGTAGCCCTCGGAGTTGGCAAGGGCTTGGATGACATTCGCTATCTGCGCAGTCGCATTGCGGTATCCACCAAGCCGGAGTTCTAAAGTCATTTGCGATCGTCCGCTCGTGTTCGTCTGCTTAGTGTGCTGTTCGTTGCCGTCGCGCTTATCGGGCACCCGCCAGTTAGGCGTGTAACCCTCACCGTTCTTCGTTTTCCGTTTACCCTCGCCAAAGGTCTCGTCAGAACAGTGACGAGCCTACCACGCGTACCTTCACTTGCCACAGACAATGCGTCGCTCCGCGCGACCCTGAGCCAGCAACAGCTTGAGCTTTCACAGTTGCGCGAAGCCCTGCGTCAGGCCCAAAATAGTGACGCGCTTGTGGCCTCTGTGCCAGGATCACGCGGCGTCGTGGCTGCTGTGCTGAGCCGTTCGCCCATTCCCACTCAGCAGACCGTGTTGGTGAATCAAGGATCTGACCGGGCGCTTGCCTTGGATGATGTCGTAGTCGACGCGTCTGGCGTCGTCGGACGGATGGTCGAGGTGCACCCTCAGACCGCGCTGGTGCTGTTACTGACCGATCCGGAGAGCCGCGTGGCCGCGCTGGTGGAACGGTCTCGGGAAACCGGTTTGCTTGTCGGTCGCGGTCAAGGATGGATGGAGTTCATTTACTTAGATGTTGATGCGGATCTTCAGGAAGGCGACCGCCTTCTGACGGCCGGCTTAGGAAGCGGGTTTCCCAAAGGGTTGCCACTGGGAATCATCGTGCGGGTCCTCAAGGATGAATTGACCGGCACGGCATGGGCCAAGGTACAGCCCCTCGCACGTCTTGGCCAGCTCGAAGAGGTCTTGTGCTTACCCCGATGACACCACGACATCTGTGGTGTGAAGCGACCAAAAGATGTGGTTTCTGATAGGTTGCATTATCGCGCAGATTGTGCTGGCCGGGATCGTTCCATTTCCTTGGTGGGTGCCAGATCTTGCGCTGGCCGGCCTGGTCTTGACGGTGATCCGCAAGCCTGGCGATTGGCTGCTCTGCGCCACACTCGTTGGGGGCACGATGATGCTCTGGGCGATTCGGTTTCCCCTGCTGATGCTTCTCAGCTATGTGACGGCTGGTGGCCTCGCGCGCTTGATGGTGCGGCGCTGGGACTTGCAGGATGTTCGAACGCTTACGGTGTTAACGGGCGGGCTTGTCTTGGCCGTGCAATTGTTCTGGTTGTGGATTGATCGGGCATGGTCGTGGGAGCTGTTCGGTTTGGCGTGTGGGCGCGCCGGGCTAAGCGCGCTCATGATTCCCCTCATGAGATGGTCCAGCGGCTCTATTGGCTCCGCCTCTTCCTAATTGGCGCCTTAGGCGTCTTGGGATTGCGCCTCGCACACCTCCAAGTGCTGCAGGGCGCTTACTATCGCCGACTGGCGGAACAGAACCGACTGCGTCTGGTTCCTGAGCAAGCGCCTCGCGGCCGTGTGCTGGACCGGGCAGGGCGGCTACTCGCCGGCAATCATACGGTGTTTCGCCTCTCGCTCGTGCCTCAAGATCTTGAAGATTTCCCGGCCCTCCTGGCTCATATCAGCCCGCTGGTCGGGCGTTCCCCTGACTGGCTGAAGCGAACCT
>CAYNXT010000037.1:0-13170 GCA_964401235.1 uncultured Planctomycetales bacterium | reverse complement strand
AGGCGCTTGGCCAGACGCTTGCCCACGGACGTTTTGCCCGTGCCCATGAAACCAGTAAGAATGATATTCATCATCGGCTAGCGTATAGCGTGGAGCGTATAGCGTATAGAAAAACTTTCCTATACGCTAAACGCTATCCGCTATACGCTAGAACTTGCGTAGTTGTTGTAGGTAGCCTCTGTAATTGCGCTGCAACTCCCGCAGACTGTCGCCGCCGAACTTTTCCAGCATCGCCTTCGCCAGCTCAAACGCGATCATGGCCTCGCCGATCACCCCGGCAGCCGGCACGGTCGTCACATCGGAACGCTCGACCGTCGCGACGACCGACCGCTTGGTATTGATTTCTACGGAGCGCAGCGGCTTGCGCAGCGTCGACAACGGTTTGAGAAACCCGCGCACGACAACAGGCTGGCCCGTCGTCATCCCACCCTCAAACCCGCCTGAGCGATTGGACGATCGGTAGAACCGTTTGGATGTGGTGTAAAAGATTTCATCTTGGACTTTGGAGCCTGGCAGCGACGCTCCCAGTACCCCATCCCCGATTTCGACCGCTTTGACCGCATGGATCGAGAGGATCGCATGACCGACCAGAGCGTCCAGGCGTCGGTCATAGTGCACATAGCTGCCCAAGCCAGGGGGGACTCCTTCAGCCAACACTTCAAAGATCCCACCCAGCGTATCTCCGGCTTTAACACACGCGTCGATTGCGCGCATCATCCGCGCGGTGGCGTGCGCATCCAGACATCGCAACGGCGTGCGCTCGGCCTTTCGACGAATCGCTGCCACAGTCGCAGCGGTGGCTTTGGCTCGCACTGCACCCAGCGCCACGACATGACTGGCCAGCTCAACCCCGAGAGGCGTTAAGAGCTGCTTGCAGATCGCACCCACCGCTACCCGTGCTGCGGTTTCGCGAGCACTGGCCCGCTCCAGCACATTGCGAATGTCGCGATGATCGTATTTCATCGCGCCGGTCAGATCCGCGTGGCCCGGTCGAGGTTGTGTGACGACCGGCAAGCGGTCAATCGACGCGTCTGTGTTCTTGATGGCCAGCGCGATTGGGCTGCCGAGGGTAGTGCCGCGGCGAACACCCGAGAGCAGCTCAACCGTGTCCGTCTCAAACTGCATTCGAGGGCCGCGGCCGTAGCCTAATTGCCGCCTGCGCATCTCATACGCAAGCTTGGCTGGATCAAGCGGCACGCCGGCCGGCATGCCTTCGAGAATGGCAAGCAGCATCGGACCATGCGACTCTCCAGCCGTCAGAAACCTCAGCATTTAGGATCCCCCGCCATAATATTGCCACAACAATCGAATCGTCTCTTCAATTCCACTAGCTTGCAAGATTTCTTGACCAAAAAATAACGAAGCAATCAGCGCGATTGAAAGAAACGGGCCGTAGGGAATGACGTGCGAGCGCTTGAATAAGAGCACAAACAGACCGGGCAAGAGTGCCACAATCGGGGCAAAGAAAAAGGTGAGGG
The DNA here is from genome assembly GCA_964401235.1 of uncultured Planctomycetales bacterium. Lineage (GTDB taxonomy): Bacteria > Omnitrophota > Gorgyraeia > Aquiviventales > Aquiviventaceae > CAYNXT01. The sequence goes on along the minus strand of CAYNXT010000037.1, from coordinate 11,692 downwards.
TGACCAGCTTCCAACCTAGGATGGAGCCTGCCATTCCCAGTAGCTTGATGTCCCCGCCGCCCATACTCTCCTTACGAAACACGAAATCTCCGATCATGCCGGTCGCATACAGCAGCCCGCCGCCGACGAGGAGGCCGAGTGCCGAGCGACCCAGCGCGACTAGCCGCGAATCGGCGCCGTGCAGCGCAGGCAGCAGCAGGCTCACGGCAAGCCCGACGACCATGCCGCCGACACTGATCTCATCCGGAATAATCTGAAACTCTAAGTCAATGAAACTGCAGACGATTAGGCCGTAGACAAACGCCGCGTAGACGACGGCCACCCAGTTCACGCCAAACCGCTGAAAGACCGCCACGGTCGCGATGCCGGTCAGCGCCTCAACCACCGGGTAGCGCCAAGAAATCGGCTTGCGGCAGTGCCGACAGGCTCCACGCAGCAGGAGGTAACTGAAAAACGGAATATTGTCGAACCATGCAATCGAGCGCTGGCAGTGGGTGCAGCGAGAGCCCGGATGCACGATCGACTGCTCCTGCGGCATCCGATAGATGCAGACATTCAGAAAACTGCCGATGCAGCTTCCAATCACAAACCAGAGGACCCGGAGACTCCATTGCGGCATTCAACTTTCCACTTTTAACTTTTAACTGCCTTCACGAGCGCTTTCCGCATCGCTTCGATGGGCGGCTCCCGATGGAGCCACAGCCGCAGCGACTCGGCGCCTTGGTATAGTAGCATTGAGAGGCCGTTGGCCGCAACACATCCCCGTCGACGGGCTGCGCGCACCAGCGCCGTTTCGCGATGGTAGACCAGATCGTATACTAACGTGCCTCGGCGCAGCCTAGAGGGATCGATGACTGCTCGCTCGCTCGCTCGCAGGCCAACCGTCGTCGCGTTGACCAGCAGATCGACGCCCTCCAACGACACCTGTCGGAGCGGGACGCCCTCGATACAACTCCCTGGATGTTGCCGGGAGAGCCAACGCGCTAAGCGCGTGCCACGATCGAGATGGCGATTGGCGATGACGATGCAACTGCCTTTGATACGTGCGAGCTCCCAACCAACAGCCCGTGCCGCTCCCCCGGCCCCCAAGATCACGGCACAGAGCGGCCGCGGCTTCCATCCTAGCTCGCGCAGCGCGCGAGTAAACCCGACCCCGTCGGTGTTGTAACCAATCGTTCGACGATTGCGAACAACGATGGTGTTGACCGCTCCGATCGCCCTAGCCGATGGTTCGACACGGTCCAAGAGAGGCAGCACACGCTCCTTCAGAGGCACCGTCACGTTCAGCCCCTCCACACCTGAGAGGATCAATGCGCGCAGCATCGGCGAGAGGAATCGCGGCGGCACGTCGAACGGAGCGTAGAGCGCGTCCAGACGCATGGCCTGCAGCGCAGCGGTGTGCATGACCGGCGAGAGGCTGTGGCCGATGGGATACCCGATCACCCCAAATAAACGCGTCATAGCAAGATGGGCTGACGATCCGTGATTCGTGAATTGTGCATCGTGACTCGTACGACAACGAACCACGAATCACGAGCCACGAACCACGAAACGTTGTTGTAAGGTCTCACGGGTGGAGGGCGCTGCGCCGGCCAAGATAGGCGCGCCGAGTTGAGGAGGACACCAGCTTGTTGACGGCATGGATGTAGGCCTTCGCCGAGGCTTCGATGATATCCGTCGAGGCCCCACGCCCGGCCACTTCGATGCCTTTATACCGCAGCTTGACCGCCACTTCGCCCAAGGCATCCCTACCCTTGGTCACCGAATGGATGGTGTAATCCAATAGCTCAGGGCTGAGGCCGATCATGCGGTCGATAGTTTTGTAGCAGGCATCCACCGGCCCATCGCCGCACGCTGCGTCTTGTAATGTTTTGCCCTCTTTAGACAAACGAATGGTCGCCGTCGGCACCGTATCGCTGCCTGAGGCCGTGTGCACATAGACCAGCTTGTAGGTTTCTGGTGCCGCCGGAAGCTCGTCCTCGACGATAGCGGCGAGATCCTCATCGAACACCTCTTTTTTCTTATCGGCCAGGGCTTTAAACCGTGCAAAAGCCCGGTCTAACTCTGCTTTAGAGAGTCGAAATCCGAGGGCGCCCAAGCGTTTGGCAAACGCATGCCGGCCTGAGAGCTTGCCCAGCACCAATTGGCTCGTCGCCAAGCCGACATCTTGCGGCCGCATGATTTCATAGGTTGCCGCGTGCTTGAGCACGCCGTCTTGGTGAATGCCGGACTCATGCCGAAACGCGTTGCCGCCGACAATGGCTTTATTGGGTTGCACGACGATGCCGGTCAGGCTGCTCACCAGTCGAGACGTCTTGGCAATCTGGGTGGTGTCGATGCCGGTCTGCGCCTTGTAGAAGTCCTTGCGAATCTTCAGGCTCATCACAATTTCCTCAAGCGAGGCATTCCCTGCCCGCTCGCCGATGCCATTGATGGTGCACTCGACCTGGCCGGCTCCATTCTTGATGGCAGCCAATGAGTTGGGCACCGATAGGCCCAGATCGTTATGGCAGTGCACGCTGATCACGGCCCGGTCGATGTTCGGCACCTGTTCGGTGATGCCCTTGATCAGCCGGCCAAACTCATCCGGAATGGCAAAGCCAACAGTGTCCGGAATATTCACCGTCGTCGCCCCGGCCTTGATCACCGCCTCAAGCACGGTGTAGAGGAACTCCGGCTCGGTCCGCGAGGCATCTTCTGGCGAGAACTCCACATCGCGGCTGTAACGCTTCGCGTATTTGACCGCCCACACCGATTGGCGCAGGATCTCCTCGCGCGCCTTGCGCAGTTTGAACTTCCGATGAATCGGCGAGGTCGCCAGGAATACGTGCATGCGCTTCCTGCGCGCTGGTGCGAGCGACGCGGCGGCCGCATCGATGTCGGCCTGCAACGAGCGGGCCAACGCGGCAATCGTCGGTCCTTTAATGGTCTGCGCGATCATCTTGACCGCTTGGGCATCGCCGGGTGAGGCGATGGGAAATCCGCCCTCGATGACGTCGACCCCCAAGCGTGCGAGCTGCTTGGCGATTTCCAGTTTTTCCGGCGGCGTTAAACTGGCCCCCGGGCACTGTTCGCCATCCCGCAACGTCGTATCGAAAATCGTGATGCGTCTCATTCGTCGACTCCGCCTTCTTCAATATAGGGTTCAATTAGATCAATCAATCGATCCAGGGTATTCATCAACTCAGACTCGCCGGTATCAAGGAGTCGCTGCCGCACGGCAGCAAGGTCCACGCGCTTGGTAATGATGAGATCCGAGAGCGCGTTGGCTAACTCCCCGCGCTCGCGCTCTGAGGTCTCGTGAAACTCCCTCAGCGCCTCGACAAATATCTGCGGATCCCGGGTATTCGATTCAAACATAGATTCCGTCAGGTCTGTTAACCCGTTAGCCCGTTGAGCCCGTTCTTGACAAGAACCGCTGCGCTTCACGCAGAAATTCACGGGCTTGCTCGATCACTGTCACAGCGTCCTCAGAAGTCATCAGCAATTCTACTCCATAGTCACCGGTGACCCGCTTGTTAAACGCCTCGAGGAGCCACCGATGGTATTTTGCGTCTAGCACACCCGGCTTGGCGAAATACTCTCCGAAAGCCGCATGGACGCCTCCGTGCTTTCGAAAACGCAAGTCCCGTTCGTTCAGAAGAGCCTCCGCCGCATAAAACATCGCATAGTATGCTCTGCTGACAGCAAAGTCAGCATCTCCTGTTTGGAGTAACCGTTCAGCGGCTTGCAGAGATCGGTTGGACTTCTCGAGAAGTTTCCGGCTGGTTTCCTTCATACGGAGACGGCTTCTTCACGCACGTTGGCAAGAAAGGGTGTCTCACCACGAAGCCAGTCGATTTCCCGTATGAAGACTAAGCTGGTGCTGAAACCGTATTTCAGGGAAAGGTCCGCGGCGAGGTATCCTGTACGATCCACTTCGGCCGCATAGTGTCGGATCTCATCAAGCACCACCAACACGTCTACGTCCGATTCCTGATCTTCTTCCCCTCGGGCGTACGAACCGTACAGGTACACCCCCTTCAGGCGATCAGCGTAGAGGGTCTTGAGGCCTGACTTTAACTCCTGTAACAACGTGTGTATTGTAAGCTTCATCGCGGCCCCTTCATTGCTAGGATAGCATATTCCTGCTCGACGAAACAATGCGTGATCGACGCGCTGATGACTGTTTTTCGTCGCTTGTCACTTGTCTCTTGTGGCCGTCTTTATAAACTGCGCCTTCACTCCCGGCCGCAGGAAGTACCAGAGTATTAACCCGTACCAGGATAGCGCGCAGAGCGGCCAAACCCATTCGATCAGTTGCAAGTTCTGCAAGCTCTGTTGAATGGCGCTTTGATCAATCAAACGGTCATGGCTGGCTATTTCTATTATTTGATGGCGTCTTACTGTCTCGGATATACTTAGGATTATCCTTGCAACCACTACCGTAATCCCCATCCAATAGCCCCATTTCGTGGCGGTCAGCACGCCTACTCCAGCAATAAGTGTCAATAACGACACCAACGCAAGCAATGTTAACAGATAGTCTGGGACGCGGTACGCTGGAAGAGTAGAGACTGTACTGAACCCTGTCGCAACCGCCATGAGCAAGCCCCAACCTCCGCTTAGTATAAAAATTGTACCGAAAATTTTCGCACCAAGTGGCAGTTTCATGAATGGCTCCGGGTAAGTTTCTGGCGGCTCTTGCTCTTTCTGACCTCTGACTTCCGACCTCTGATTTCTGGACGCTTGATATTGCTATTACTGATCCACGGCATCATGGCGCGCAGCTTCCGACCCACCTGCTCGATCAGGTGCTGCTCATCTTGCGCCATGAGCCGGTTGAAATTCGGCCGTCCCGCCTCATGCTCGGCGATCCACTCTTTCGCAAACTTGCCGGACTGGATCTCGCGCAAGAGCTGGCGCATGTTCTCTTTGACCCGCTCGTCGATGATTCGCGGGCCGCAATGGATATCGCCCCATTTGGCCGTGTCCGACACCCGCTTGCGCATGCCTTGGATGCCGGAGGCCCAAAACATGTCGGTGATGAGCTTGAGCTCATGCAAACACTCAAAGTAGGCCAGCTCAGGCTGATAGCCGGCTTCGACGAGCGTCTCAAACCCGGCCTTGATGAGCGCTGAAGCGCCGCCACAGAGTACGGCCTGCTCCCCGAAGTTGTCTGTCTCGGTTTCTTCTTTAAAGGTGGTTTCCAGCACGCCCGCGCGGGTTGAGCCGATGCCCTTAGCCCAGGCGAGCGCGGTGGCTCTCGCGTGTTTGGTCGCATCCTGATACACCGCCACGAGTGCGGGCACCCCTTTACCCTCGAGATACTGCGAGCGCAGCAAACTGCCAGGACCCTTGGGGGCCACCATCACCACATCCACGTCCTTGGGCGGCTTGACCAGGCCGTAGAGAATCGCAAACCCGTGTGAAAACCCCAGCGTCTTTCCGGGACGCAGATTCGGCGCAATCGACTCCCGATAGATTTGAGCCTGCAGCGTATCCTGTGCTAGGAGAATGATGACATCCGCTTTCTTGGTCGCTTCGGCAGCCGATACCGGCGAGAATCCGTCCTGCTTGGCTAAATCATAGTTCGGGCCGCCCGGCCGCTGCGCGACGATGACCTTCACGTCGCTGTCGCGGAGATTGAGAGCTTGACCGCGCCCCTGAATACCATAGCCCACAATCGCCACTGTCGTACCCTTGAGCGCTTTCAGATCTGCGTCTTTCTCGTAGTAGATGTTGGCCATATCCCTTTCACCCTGTACGGTGTGCTGTTTGCCGTATCCCGAATAGCTGCTTGACTGCCGGGCGCTGTAAATATCGAATCACGATACCATGGGTTCCTGCAAGGATTGTCGTGAGCAGCGCAGCTCCTGGTTTTGCGGCTGCCACCAGCAAGCCGGCGATCGCCAGCGTCGTGATCAGCAAGAGGATCGACGTCCAGATGGCCAACTGACGCGCCCACGGCTTGAGTAGCGGCAAACCAATCGTCGCGCCGGCCGAAAGCGCGCACCACCCTACCGGCCAGATCGGCGACTGTGCGCTCGCCCCGCTGATGCCTTTCCACACGCTGACCGCCGAACTGGTGGCGATCATAGCGTAAAAGAGCGTTAAGAACGCGATGGGCCACGGCACCATTTAGTGACCAGTGGTTAGTGAATAGTGGGTAGTGACGAACCACCAATCACTAGCCACTATTCACTCCGTTGTTATTTTTCCAGCGCCACCCGGCCGGTCCGCACTAACTGGGTGATGCCATGCGAGCGCAACTGCTCGACAAGTTGATCGAGCGCCTTCGTGTCGCCCGTGGCCTCGATCACCATCGAATGATCGTTGGTATCAGCCAGCTTGGCTCCAAACTGCTTGGCGAGGCGCTCGATGTCGCTCTTGGTCTGGGCGGTGGCCTTCACGCGTGCGAGCAGCAGTTCGCGATCGAGGAACGCCCCTTCCTTGAGCTCCTGCACCTCAATCACATCGATGAGACGCTTGAGCTGGTTTTGGACCTGCTCGAGTTTGACCGCATCGGCGTCCACGACGATGGTCATGCGCGAGATGGTGGGATCCTCCGTCGTGCTGACCGTCAATGAATCGATGTTAAATCCCCGGGCGCTGATGAGCCCTGAGATGCGAGCCAGCACGCCGAAGTGGTTCTCGACTAAACAGGAAATCGTATGTTTGTCGCTCATTTGATCATTCACACCACAGAGCCACAGAACCTCCACAGAGCCACAGAGAAACTCTTTCAAAAACCCCTCTGTGTTGCTGTGGTGTCAGTGGCTGCAGATCGCTTTTCTGGATCATCTGTGTTTCATCCAAGTGACAGTTTCGCTTCTTCGTCGGGCTCGGCATGGCGGTGCTGCGGGGTGCCGCCGTCTTTTTTAAGCGTTTCGTAGGTGCCGAGCATCTGATCGTGCGGCTTGCCCGGCGCGATCATGGGCCAGCAGTCTTCCGCCTCCTCGACGAGAAAATCAATGACCGTTGGCCGATCGCTGATTGCCATGGCTCGTTCAATCGCCGCGTGGACATCGTCTTTTTTCTCCACCCGAATTCCTACGCACCCATACGCTTCAGCGAGCTTCACGAAATCGACCGCGTTGACTTTCGACTGCGCATGCCGGCCCTCATAGAACAGATCCTGCCACTGGCGCACCATGCCGTGGTGCTGATTGTTCATAATCGCGACCTTGATAGGCAGGTGGTGCTGCGAGGCGGTCGCCAGCTCCTGCGTCGTCATCTGGAAACTGCCGTCTCCATCGATGTCCCACACCACGTCGTTGGGACGGCCGAACTGCGCGCCAATGGCCGCCGGCAGGCCGAAGCCCATCGTCCCCAGGCCGCCGCTGGTGATCAGCGAGCGCGGATGGTTGAACTGATAAAACTGGGCCGCCCACATTTGATGCTGCCCCACCCCGGTGGCGATGACGGCATTGCCCTTCGTCACCTCGGAAATTTGCTGAATGATAAACTGGGGTAGCAGCTTCTGTTTCTCTCGATACGTCAGCGGATACTTGGCCCGCATCTCCTGAATCGTCTTATGCCAGGCCGCAACCTCTGGGGCCCTGACGAGCTTGTTAAGCTCCTGCAGCACCTGCTTCACATCGCCGAGGATCGGATAATCCACCATCACGGTTTTGTTGATAGAGGAAGGATCCACATCAATATGGATCTTCTTCGCATGACGGGCAAACTCATCCGCCTTGCCGGTGACGCGGTCGTCAAACCGCGCGCCGATGCCGATGAGCAGATCCGCCTGCGCGACGGCGTAGTTGGTGTACTCAAATCCGTGCATGCCCAGCATGCCGAGGCTCAGCGGATCGCTCTCCGCAAAGCTTCCCAACCCCAACAGGCTGGTGGTCACCGGAATATGCATCTTGTGCGCCAGCTCGGCTAGCTCGGCGGCGGCCCCGGCATGGATCACGCCGGCCCCGGCATAGATAATGGGGCGCCGACTCTTGGTAATGGCTTCAGCCGCCCGCTCAATCTGTTCGCGCTGCGCCTTTGGAATAGCCCGCAGCCGATAGCCGCGGAGATTCACCTGCTCTGGATAGACAAACTCCGCTTCGTTCACTGTGGAGTCCACCGGCAAATCAACGAGGACCGGCCCAGGACGACCGGTTGAGGCGATATAAAACGCCTCGCGGATGATCCGGGCGAGCTCGCGCACATCCTTCACCAAATAGCTGTGCTTGGTAATTGGGCGCGTGATGCCAATGGTGTCCGCCTCTTGGAAGGCGTCGTTGCCGATCACCGAGGTGCGCACCTGACCGGTCAGCGCGTCCATCGGACTGGAGTCCATATGGGCCGTGGCGATGCCGGTCACGAGGTTGGTCGCTCCCGGACCCGAAGTGGCCAAGCACACCCCCACCTTGCCGGTCGCGCGCGCATAGCCGTCGGCCATATGGGCCGCGCCCTGCTCATGCGCGGTGAGGACGATCTTGATATCGGATCTGTAGAGCGCGTCAAACGTGGGCAGATTGGCCCCGCCAGGGATGCCGAAGGCAATGTCCACCCCTTGCCGTTTTAGACACTCCACGAGAATGTGGGCGCCTTTAAGTTTGGGCATAGTAATCTCATATTATAACGCAAAAGTTAGGCGGCTTGAACCGCTTTTGGCAGGATGGCCGTCGGGCGGTTCGGGCCACGGACCGAGCAGTCAAGCGGATAGAGGTAGAGCGGTACGAGGTGGGCCGGATCATCGCGCTGACCCTGTGCAAAGCGATGCCCTCCCAAGCGGGCGAGCGTGGCGACGCGGGGCCACCAGAACTCTTGGGGAACAAATGCGGCGTGCATGCCCAACCGATCGATCATCTTCTCCCGATAGAGCGCGCACCCATCCCCCAGAAACACGGCGGGCTGGGCGAGCTTCATCAGGAACACATCGACCGGCCCTAAGAAATAGTCGCCTTGGCGTTGGGGCTGCTGGCTCTCAAGACGGTACTGTGCTGCGTAGACGTTTTTCTGCTTGGCATCCACCACCGGGCACACCAGTTCTGTGTTGAGCGGCAAGCCGGAGGCCAGCACCTCAAGCGACGGCACCCCGACCAGCGGCTTCTTCGTCGAAAACGCCAGCCCCTTAGCAAATGCCAACCCAATGCGCAGACCGGTGAAGGAACCCGGCCCGATATCCACGATGATCGCTTCCAACTGTTGGAGTGTCGTTCGGGCGTCCTTCAACACACGCGCCACCGCACCGGGGAGCTCCACCGCTTGCGTGTAGTCCGCCAGCACCTCATAGGAGGAGAGGATTCGCTCACCGTCGAGCACGGCGACTCCAAGTTGCCGAGCGGAGGTTTCAATGGCTAGCAGTGGCATCAGGTGAGTTCTGAGTTGAGAGTTGCGAGTTGAGAGTGGCGAACCGAGCGTCACCTGAGTCCACACGGAGGCGGCGGCGATTGGTGCTCACATGCTCCAAGTGCACCTCGATGCAGCCGGGCGGTAGCAGCTCCTCAAATCGCTCGGCCCACTCGATGAGCGTAATCTTCCCAGGTGAAAAGAGCAGATCGAGATCCAGCCAAGAAGCCGAGGCGGCTCCTGTCAAGCGGTAGCCGTCAATATGAATCAGCGGGACTTCGCCCGGATATTCACGCATGAGCACGAACGTGGGGCTTTTAATCGTCGCAGGATCGCGCCCTAACCCCTTGGCGATGCCCTGGGTGAGCGTGGTCTTGCCGCTGCCCAGCTCACCAAACAGCGCGACGACATCCCCGGGTCGCAGCAGGCCGCCAAGCCGCTCCCCGAACGCCTGTGTTTCCTCAACCGAACTCGTGAGACAGTCACCCATCAGAAATGCTGAAATCCTGTATGTTGCAGGGGTGTGATGCGCCCCCGGCGATCCATGAGCTCAACGCCACGGCCGCGCGCAACGACGCGCCCAATCCGTGTGACCGGGCAGGAGCCGAGGCGACGCGGCACACGCGCGGCGTCGCGCCCTGAGACGGCGAAGAGCAGTTCGAAATCCTCGCCGTCCATGAGCGCATGCTGTAGGCTGCCGGCGCCGCGCGACACCGGAATGCGAGCTGCCTCTACGCGCGCTGTCACTCGACTGGCCCGACTGATCTGCCAGAGATCCGAGGCGAGCCCGTCGGAAACATCGATCATCGCATGAATCCGCACGCGCTTCAACAACTCCTGCGCTTCGCGCACGCGGGGTGTCAATCGCGTGTGGCGCCCACTCCGGTAGGAGCCGCCAAGTCGACCAGTCACGAACAGCGCATCCCCGACTCGCGCGCCGCTGCGTAATGTGACATGCCGGCGCTCTACCGTTCCGAGAATCGCCACATCGATGACCACCTGTGGCGCTCGGTTGGTATCTCCGCCCACAATGGCCACGCCGAATCGCCGTGCGCAACGTTCCAGTCCTGCATAGAGTCCGTCGAGAAACCGAACCGGCGTCGAAGGCGGAAGTCCGAGCGAAACGACCGCCCACTCAGGCACGCCGCCCATGGCCGCGATGTCGCTCACGTTGGCGGCCAGCGCTTTCCAGCCAATCCATTGGGGTGGCACGCGGGAGCGCACAAAATGCACCCCCTCCACAAACATGTCACTGGCCAGGAGCAGCCGCCGGCTTCCCTCACCCTTCAGGACCGCCGCATCATCTCCGATGCCGACCAGCACCGACGCGGGCGTGTGCAGCCGGCGCGCCACACGCGCAATGACGCCGCGCTCACCCAGCGCTCGGATGGTGTTCATCAGACGAGCGCGCGGAACACCATCGCCATCGCCATCAAAAAGGAGTTGTGCAGCACGTGGACAGCTAACGGACTCAGAAGGGAGCCGGTGCGCTCGTAGAGATAGGCTAAGAGCGTCCCCAGCATCCTGATGGGCACAAATCCCACCCAGTTCGTGTGAATAAGCGCAAACAGCGCCCCGCTCAGCAGCATCGCCAGCCAGCGCGACATGCGATGGCGCAGTGCCGCGTAGAGCACCCCGCGGAAGAAAAATTCTTCGGCTAAGGGACCGATGCCGCAGGCCAGCAAGAACGTGAGTGCTAACACGAGCGGACGCTTCTCTTCAAAAATCAGCTCATGCAGCGGCTCAAGCGGCGGCTGCCATCCGAAGAACCGCGCGAGCTCCACAATGACAACGAGCAACAGAAACAGCCAGGGAAAGACGATCATGTAGCCCCGAAACCCCGTCTCAATGGCAGGGGCCGCCGTGTGCGCCGAGAATCCTAGCGCGCTCAACGGTGAGCTGCCGGGGCGCTTTTCATGCGCGAAGGTTAAGATCATCAACACGAGGAAGGAATCCAAGAACAGCATCGAAATCGTCAACCACAACCGATTGTCCAGCTCCCAGTGCGGCTGAAGCGACAAGACGGCGATGCGCACAAATGGCAGGAGGGTCGCCATCATCACGGTGAGGAAGATCACACGGCCGAGTTCTGAAAATGACCAATTGGGAAGCCGATGAGTTGTAAATTGCCAAATCGCGCGGACGCGACCCGTCAGAACTCCCCAGAGACCGTAGACCGCTCCGCCTAAGAGCATGCCCGAAGTAAATCCCATCAGCACTAGCATCGTAAACGCGAGGCGAGGCTGTTTTAGAGCCCGCTGTGCGAGCTGCATCGGATCAACCGACTGCGCCCATGCATGCGAGGGCGGCGGAGCTTCTGAGCGCGATGGCCGGCCCGAACGCTGGAGGCGCGGGCGCGGGATCTCGTCGCGCTGCCCTGAGCCCGTGGGCCGAGCGTGTGCGGGCCGAGGCCGGTGCC
>CAYNXT010000036.1:0-13672 GCA_964401235.1 uncultured Planctomycetales bacterium | reverse complement strand
CTCTCTCGCTGAGCATGTTTGGGCTCTATGACCTGCAACCTCCCGCCTTTGTGATGCGCCGGCTAGAAACAGGTTGGTCCGGCTTCGGAGGCGCATTTGTCATGGGGTCGGTGGTTGGTTTTGTCGCAGCGCCCTGTATCGGTCCCTTCATTCTGAGTCTCTTGTTACTCATCAGCCAATTAGGCAATCCCTTCGTTGGGTTTCTCCTCTTTTTTGTGTTGGGCCTTGGAATGGGTTTGCCATATCTGTTTCTGGGGTTGGCGGCCAATCGGATCGGCCGACTACCAAAGGCTGGGGCATGGCTGGTATGGGTCAAGCGGGCGTTAGGAATCGTGTTGCTGGGGTTCGCGTTGTATCTGGTGAAACCGATCCTTCCTAAGACCATCTGGCCTTCGCCTCCTCATGTGGGAGTGGAGTGGGGTCAGTATAGCCAGGTGGCCTTCGAGGCAGCCCTCCGTGAGCAGCGGCCCATTGTGATCGACGTCTACGCGGATTGGTGCATTCCGTGCGTCGAGATGGAGCACACGACATTTCGGCATCCAGACGTCGTACAGGCCCTCGCGCCTGTTGCAACCCTGCGGGTCGATGCCACCCGCGAGGTCTCGCCGGATGCGGAGACTCTGTTCGAGCGCTACCATGTGTTTGGGGCGCCAACCGTGTTGTTTTTTGATCGACAAGGGAACGAGCGCGAGGGGCTTCGCTTGGCGGGGTATGCCAATGCCGAGGAATTTTTGGAGCGGCTTGCTCAGTTGCTTGAGTGAGGAGAGTTTGTTACACTACCTTTAACGGGGTCAGGTGCAACCAGGAGGGGACGCAGATGTGGGTGGCGCGAGGGGTGGCAGTGGTCATTGGAGCAGGACTTCTAGCAGGATGCGCAGGAGGCAAGAACAGTCAAAATATGGCGCGCTTGCAGTCTCAAGTCGGTTTATTAGAAGAGCGAGTCGGCCAGCTTGAGCGCTCCAGCCTCACGGGCACTTCATCAAGCGGTTCCTCGTGGATCGACACGACCAGCGCTTCCATTGAACCGATTACCACACCCGTGAAGAAGCGCGCCAGCTCCGCCTCAAGCAGCGCTTCAAAGTCCTCCATCAAACCCTCTACACGCGAAATTCAACAGGCCCTCAAAAACGCCGGCTTCTATACCGGCACCGTCGACGGCAAGATCGGTCCGAAGACTCGCGAAGCCATCAAAGAGTTTCAGCGCGTCCATGGCCTTGTGGATGACGGTGTGGTCGGCAAACAGACCTGGGCGAAACTGCAAGCCTACGCCGATCTCTCAGGGAACACCGCGGCCCTCAGCGCGGCTGAGACGATCAAATAATTGTCAGATTTGCCCCCTTCCTGGCGGTGCTAGCCGCCCTTGGGATAGCCAGTTGCGCAGTGCCACACGTTCGCGTGCCGCTGCTGTCTCCCAGTGTTTCTTCCGATCCCTCTGTTTTCTGGATGGAATTGTTTGATACTCTCCAAGAGTGGAAAAACGTCAGTGTGCATGGAGAGACCCGGTATGAGGCGGTGAGCCTTGAGGGACGGGCGTGTCTGAAAGCCGAAAGCCAGAACAGCGCTTCGATTCTGTTGCACGCTCTCCAATTTAATCCTGACAAGCATGAACGGCTCTCATGGGACTGGCGAGTGGATCAGTTGGTGGAGGGGGAAGCGCTCGAGCACAAGAACGGTTCGGATGCCTCTGCACGAGTCTACGTCTACTTTGAGAGCAGAGGGTTGCCATGGCAAAAGCGGAATCTGGATTATGTATGGTCCTCCTCGCTGCCCGTGGGCACCCTGATGGACAGCGCATATTCCTCCACATCCAAGATCATCGTCGTGGAGAGTGGAGCTGAACGGCTGGGCCAATGGCGCCATGTTCGACGGAATCTCGAGGACGATTATGAGCAAGCCTTTGGCGGGCATCCTCCCAACGTCGTGGCGATCGGGCTCATGGTGGATACGGACAATACGCATGGGCACGCGCTGGCGTATTTTGACGACGTCAAGGTGAGCCGGTAAATGGTGCGCGAAGAGTCGGTCATTCGGGCAGGGCTTGAGCGCCTGGTTCGTGAACGGTACCTCCAGCGCCTCTGGAGTCAGGACATGAGCCTCTGGGGCAGCGATCCTGCCGTGCAGGCCTCGATTCGCAATCGCTTAGGATGGCTGGCGATGCCGCAAGTGATGGCGAAGGAGGCAGCGGGGCTGCGCACGTTTGCCCAGGAGATCCGGCAGGCAGGTTTTACTCATGCCCTCTTGCTCGGGATGGGTGGCAGCGGTTTGTTTTCTGAAGTGTGTCGCTTGACGTTCGGCGTCCAGCCTGGAGGGATTGAACTCACCGTCCTCGACACCACCGATCCGCAAGCGATTCTTACGGCTCAGCAGTCCTGCCCACTCACGCAACTACTCGTGATTATCTCAAGCAAGTCCGGCTCAACCAGCGAAGTCTCCGCGCTTTCTCAGTATTTTTATGAGCTCTTTAAGAGCAACGGCCTCAATGCCGGAGATCACTGTGTGGTCATCACGGATCAGGGAACCACCTTAGAAGCGCAAGCGGCTGCATGGAAATGCCGTCGCGCGTTTGTGCATGGGCCGGATACCGGTGCGGATGTCGGCGGGCGGTTTTCCGCCTTGACCTATTTTGGCTTGGTGCCGGCGTCGCTCCTTGGTGTGAAGGCGCAGGCGCTGTTGGCGCGCGCGCAGGAGATGCTGGAACGATGCGCTCCGGCGACACCCATCGCAGAGAATCCCGCCGCACAGTTGGGGGTCGTGCTCGGAGCGCTGGCGGCACAGGGCAAAGATAAACTCACCCTCCTATGCGCGCCAACCCTGGCGAGCTTCGGCACCTGGGCCGAGCAGCTGGTAGCGGAGAGCACCGGCAAGTCGGGCAAGGGGATCGCGCCGCTGAGCGGTGAGCCACTCTTTGCACCCGAGGCGTACAGCCGCGACCGTGTGGTTGTCGAGCTGCAGCTTGCCGATAAGCCGGATGCGCAGATCGCCACCCTTGCACAAACACTCGAGCGTGCCGGGCATCCTGTTCTTCGCATTCACTGGCAAGATCGATACGACCTCGGTGGAGAAGTCATCCGATGGGCGTTAGCCACGACCATTGCGGGTAGTCTTCTTGAAATCAACCCCTTTGACGAACCCAACGTGCAGGAAAGCAAAGACCGCACCAAGTCGCTTCTCGCGCACTATGCGCGCGAGAAGCGTCTGCCTCAAGATAGGCCTGCAATGTCCGAAGGAACCATTTCCTTATATGGGACGGTGGCTAAGGGAACCAAGACAGTCTCGCAAGGTTTGAGCGATTTCTTGACGGGCTTGCGGCCAGGCGATTATGTCACGCTGCTGTCGTTTTTACCGCGCACCCCTTCGCTGGATCAGGCGCTAACATTCATTCGAGAGCGCATCGGCCGCCGTCTCAATCGCGCCACCATGCTGGGCATCGGTCCGCGCTATTTGCATTCAACTGGCCAGCTCTATAAGGGCGGGCCGGATGCGGGGGTCTTTTTCCTTCTCACCGCCGAGGAGTCTGTAGATCTGCCGATCCCCGGTGAGCCGTTTACCTTTCGCGTGCTGAAACAGGCGCAAGCCGTGGGCGATTTTCAGGCGATGCAAAGCCGCGGCCGCCGCATACTGCGGGTGCATCTGTCCGTCGACCTGGACCGTGCGATGTCGCAACTCCTCACCGCTCTCGACGAAGCATTGGCTTCCGTAATCGTCCCAACGAGCCACGAGCCACGAGCCACGAGCGACGAGCTGTAGCTCTCTATCGTACATGCGGATCTGCTCGCTCCTGCCCAGTGCGACCGAAATCCTCTATGCCCTCGGTTTGGACGATGACATCGTCGGGGTCTCCCACGAGTGCGACTATCCTGAGGCAGCTCGTCAGAAACCACAGGTGATCTCTACTACCATTGATCAGAACCATTCCTCAAGCGACGAGATTGACCAAGCCGTTCGGCACGTCGTCGCCCAACAGACCAGCCTCTATCAGATCGATGAAGCCGTCCTTCAACGCGCACGTCCGGATCTCATCGTGACGCAAGAGCTCTGCGATGTGTGCGCCATTGAGACGGCACAGGTCAAGCAGGCACTGCGCGTCCTGTCACATCAGCCGCAGATCCTCGCCCTGCATCCGCATACGCTGGGCGAGATGCTTGAAGATATCCGTCTGGTGGGTGAGGCCACTGGTCGGCAGATGGAAGCCAAGCAGCTTATCGGTGCTTGTCGGCAGCGAATTACTCAGGTCCAAAGATGCCTGCGAGACCTCACGGTACGGCCACGAGTCTTTTGCCTTGAGTGGCTCAAACCTCCCATGGCCTCTGGCCACTGGGTGCCGGAGATGGTGGAGCTGGCTGGAGGGCTGGAAGTGCTCGGTCGATGCGGAGAGCCTTCTCGCTACGTGACCAATGAAGAGATTATCGCGGCAGCACCAGAAGTCCTCATCCTCATGCCCTGCGGATTCCCTATGGCGCGTACGCAAGCAGAACTCTCTGTGGTGAGGGCTCAGCCCTGGTGGGATGAAATTCCTGCTGTTCGTCACGGGGCAGTCTATGTTGTGAATGGCCCGGCATATTTTAATCGCTCAGGGCCTCGCCTCATCGACGGCATCGAGCTCCTCGCCGGCATTCTGCACCCTGATCAATGCCGTGGGACGGTGCCACCTGGCGTAACCGAAGTAGCTGCGTTATAATACAGCACGGTGCCAGCTACCGAGGTAGCTGGCACCTAGGGGACAGGCAATGCTGAGATGAATAAGCGTCTCTGTGTGGTTACCTACGGATGTCAGATTACTACGCGCAGTATCTGTTAATCGCCTTGCTGACGCTGGTGGCTGTGGGAGTGGGCCTCGCTCCCATTATCCTCGCCAAATTCATTGCCCCCAAAAAACCCGGCCACTCCAAACAGTCCCCCTATGAATGCGGCCTGGACTCTCAAGGTGAGCCGTGGGCGCCATTTCGAGTGCAGTACTACGTCTACGCGCTCTTGTTTGTCATCTTCGACGTCGAAGTGATCTTTATCTATCCGTGGGCGGTCGTCTGGAAGAGTCTTGGGCCGGTGGTGCTGGCGGAAATGGTGGTCTTTCTCGCGATCCTGGCCGTCGCCCTCGTGTATGCCTGGAAAAAAGGCGTTCTTGAATGGAACTGATGGCGCGGGTCCTGCCGCCTGCGGCAGCCCACAGTGCTCGTCCCACCCTTGGCGGGACTCCGCGCTGTGGGCGCCCGACCTCCGGCGTCACCCGCGCCTCTAGAAGTAGCATGGTATGAGCGCAATTGACGAAGGTCTTCAAAGCGAGTTGCAGAAGCAGGGAGTATTTCTGACCACCTGGGACCACCTCGTGAACTGGGGCCGGTCCAACTCGATTTGGCCGCTCCAATTCGGCCTAGCCTGCTGTGCGATTGAAATGATCGCCAGTGCGGCCTCGCGCTACGACATCGCGCGCTTTGGCTCGGAAATTTTCCGCGCGAGTCCGCGCCAAGCCGATCTGATGATCGTCGCCGGCACCGTCACGAAGAAAATGGCGCCCCAAGTGGTACGGCTCTACAACCAGATGGCCGAACCTAAGTATGTGATTTCCATGGGTGCCTGCGCGACCGCCGGGGGCCCGTTCCACAAAGGCTACAACGTGCTCAAAGGGATCGATCGCTACATCCCCGTCGATGTGTATATTCCGGGCTGTCCTCCCACCCCAGAGGGGTTGCTTGAAGGACTCCAGAAACTGCAGGAGCGGATTCGAGAAAAATCCGTCGGACAGGCGATGTTGGACAAAAAGGGCGAGTATCCGATTCCGGAGTTTGGGGCAAAAGGGCTCGAACCTCGCTACAACCCCGAGGTCTGGCAGCCGCCCAAGCAGCACCCGTTTGATTATCAGCGCGCGCCTGCCCCGGCAACCACGCCAGGCCAGCCGGGGCCTTCTGCCTAAGTCTAATGCTCCCTCCACCCGAAGAGATCAAATCGATCCTCGAGCAAGAGCTCCCTGGCGTTTCCGTCACACTTGAAAATGGCATCTTCTTTCTTGAACCCAAGGATCTAGTCGCGATTTGCCACTACCTCAAGGACACTGAACGTTTCCGCATGGACTATCTTGCCAACCTGACCGCGGTGGATTATCCATCTGAGCAACGCATGGACGTGGTCTATCATCTCTATTCCATGCACCATAAGCACGGGCCCATTGCGCTCAAGGTCAAGCTGCCTCGCCAGCAGCCGGTCGTCGCCTCGGTCACGCCGATTTGGCGGGGTGCTGAGTTCCAGGAGCGGGAAGTGTACGACCTGTATGGCGTGCGATTTGAAGGCCATCCTGATCTGCGCCGCATCCTCATGTGGGACGGCTTCGAATGCCACCCCATGCGTAAGGACTACTTGCTGGAAGATCAAAATGTGCTAGAGCAGACGCCATCAGCAGGGGCAAGGGGCAGGGGGCGTGGGGTGAGGGAATGCGGAATTCGGAATGCGGAGTGCGGAATTTCTTGGGGCTGACCGCGGTGATCGTGATTGGACTTCTGATATTCGGGGTGGCGGCCGCTGCGAGTGAACGGACGTGGACGCGATCAGAGATCTTGGCGATTGCCGATAAAGAAGCGAAGTGGCTTGGCTATAACGTAGAACGCGACAGTGTCTCTTTTCACAAGGATAGTGAAGAATTCTGGAATTGGTTGAAGAGTATGGAAGTACTAGAAGAAGAGGGATACGATTTCTCAAAGACTGGGGGAGGTAGTTGGAAAGAGGTTCGGGCCGCCTTAAGCAATCGGAAGTTCTGGGCTGTTCATTACGATGATCTTGGCATGCCGACGCACGGCGGCAGCCTGTGGGTGTTGATCGATCGCGATACCGGTGAGCCGATTAACACAATCCCCTATTGGAATATCAAGAAATGCTGTGAGAACCCTCGAGACGCTAACTTCAAGTGTGGTGACTGGGCACTTAGTCTGTGCCAGCAACCATAAGAAAAGATAGATGACCGAGCAGACACTCGATACTCAGACGCTGGAAGTGAATCTGGGGCCGCAGCACCCATCGACCCAGGAAGGCTCAGTGGAGAGAGCGGAGGTAGTGTGTGACGTCATCATGAGAACCAACAAGCCCAAAATAGACGCCGTCGCCCTCCTCCACCCAAACGATACGTGTGGCGTGACTGACGCGGGCTTCAAAAACCTTCAGCGAACCTTTCGTGAAGAGGCATTTGATACGAAGGCCAAAGGGGGCCTGGTGGGTGAGGTAATAGGCACGAATTTGACGATTGGTTTCATGAACGAGGAGTTGCTCTTGCCGAGAGAAGCGGTTAAACCGTTTGACATACCGCTCCTTGTAGATAAATCGCATTCACCGTTTCTTGATACGGCGCTTCAGCACGTTGTCAGCCGTTCGTTCATCGGCGACAATATCGCCGGGACGGATTGTGAGCGTCTCCTCGATGAACCTCTCATAGGATTCAGGCGGGATGCGCTCCTCGACGTCGATCGGTTTAAGCACAATGACACCTTTGAAGTAGGCCACGCTCAGGTAATCACGCCCAGCCTTCAACCGCGCTTGATCTACGATGGATTTTGGAATAGTTAGTTGGTTGCCACGTGTCAGTTTTGCGAGCATGGAACTCACCTCCGCGTTGTCGATACATCGACTATACCATGGTAAACAGAAACTGTCAAAAACAGTTTTCCTTTTACCAGTGGGAGGGCCACCCCATGCGCAAAGACTACGTCCCCGAGGACCAGAATGTGCCAGAAGACCACCCCAGAGTGTCGAGTGACGAATGACGAGTGACGAATTGGCTTGATGAGGTCGCTGACAAAAGCCTATAAAGAACTCCTGAAAGAGGCGTTTACAATCAGACCAGGTGATCTCGTTGTGGATGAGCGAGGAGCTAAGACCGTGTTAAAAAAGCGAATGAAGCACTCCAGGAGAAAAGCATGAAGAGTCGAGAGGAAGTTCTGCAAGTTCTTCGCGACAAACAGCAGACGATTCGTTCGCTAGGGGTGAAACGGCTAGGGCTTTTTGGCTCGATTGTGCGTGGTGAAGGGCGCGCTACCAGCGATCTCGACTTTCTCGTGGAGCTTGAGCGAAACAGCTTCGACTCGTACATGGACCTCAAGTTTTTCCTGGAAGACCTGTTTCGATGTCATGTCGATCTGGTTCTGACCGATACGGTCAAGCCTCGCTTACGGGACGGCATCTTGAAGGAAACCGTGTATGTCCAGGGATTCTAAGGTCTACCTTTGAGGATCAGAATATACTAGGAGGTTACTAAATGGGTAAACCGACCCAGCCTCAACGAGAACTTCAAGTGAAACGCGCTAAGCAGGTGCGCACATTGTATCTGTCTTTCAGTCTATTTGCATTTACCTTGTTGTTAGTATGGTTGATTTATGATCTCAACAAGTTCTTTATCTACTCGCCGTGGATATTGGGTAGCCTATTGATCGTTACGGGAATTTTTCAACCATTTGAGAGACTGCTAGGGCCCCAAATTCCTCCTTCACTTCCCATTTCATCAGTCTCGACAGTAGGTTTTTATTTCCTACTCGGTTTTGGTTTTTTCCTTTTAGGATTTACACAGATATTTCCCAAGTACTCCGCCATATGGCTTGTTGCCCAGGGCGTAAATATTTTTCTCATTGTTCTTTATTTGATATCTGCACCCTTGAGGCGATTATTGCAGGAGCGGAGGCGTTCCGGATAGTACCGCCTAGAAATACGGAGATAAAGCAATGACTGCCATGCAGCAGGTATTACGCAATAAACGTGAAGACATTCTCAAGCTCGCAGCTCGTTATGGAGCCACACGACTAAGAGTGTTCGGTTCGATCATTCGTGGCGAGGAAACGCAAAATAGTGACGTCGATTTTTTAGTGACCTTTGAACCCAACCGAAGTCTCTTAGATTTGATCGGTTTTAAGCAAGATGTTCAGGAACTCTTGGGCCGGGAGGTTGACGTGGTCTCTGAAGGAGGCCTCAGCCCCTATTTGCGCGACAAGGTGCTTCGGGAGGCGCAGCCTCTTTGAAAGACGACAAGATCTATCTCCAGCACATTCGAGACGCCGTTGAACGGATTGTTAGCTACACGACGGAAGGTCGGGAGGCCTTTCTGGCTGACACTCAAGTGCAAGATGCGGTGGCCCGCAACCTTGAAATTATCGGCGAAGCGGTGAAACATCTTTCAGATGAGCTACGGGCAAAGCATCCGGACATTCCATGGAAGCGGATCGCAGGGATGCGAGATGAGATGATCCACGAGTATTTTGGGGTGGACCTGAATATCGTCTGGAATGTTGTTGAACAGCATCTCCCACCCCTGCTTCGGAAAGTCAACACTCTGCTCGGCGATACCGGACAGAAGCGATGAAAATGTCAAAGCAGATTCGAAAAACGTTGTTCCCCATGCGCAAAGACTACGTCCCCGAGGACCAGAATGTGCTGTGATTTCGGATTGCGAATTGCGGATTGCGGATCGAGAAAATTTATGATGGCAACACGAAAGATAGTGGCATTGATTCTCGTAATAGTTTGTGGGATTACCGCAGCCTCTGCGGCTGAGCGGACGTGGACCCGGTCAGAGATTTTGGCGACTGCTGATAGAGAAGCTAGACGCTTAGGATGGGACGTTGAGAGATCGGGTGTCTCGTTTGACTACCACAACCGCGTCTGGTGGGAATTGCTTCGCCAGGGTCAGCGCTGGTTCAGTTCCCATCGAAAAGAATGGTCAGTCATTCAAGAAAAGTTGCGCACTCGCAAGTACTGGGCTGTCTTTTACAGTTCACTCGCTCAAAGACCCGGCGTTGGCGCATTCATTTTCATCGATCAGGCTACTGGTGAAGTGATCGACCATTTTAATGTGCCAGGACCTCCACAAACTACTGGATGAGTATATAGAGCGGAGGCGTTCCGAATAGAAATCGGTGGCTGTCCCCGATTAAAAGATAGTCCCCGATTAAAAGATAATGCAGTTAACGCAGATACCGACTCCAACAACGACTGAGCCGCAGACGCTGGAAGTGAATCTGGGGCCGCAGCACCCATCGACCCACGGCGTGTTTCGGATGATTGCGACGCTCGACGGGGAAACCATCGTCAAGCTCAAGCCGGTCTTTGGCTACCTCCACCGCAATCATGAACAGATCGGTGAAGGGATCACCTACATCGGCAGCTTTCCGTTCACCGATCGCCTCGACTATTTCAACGCCATGTCCAACAACTTCGGCCTGGCACTAGCGATCGAAAAGCTCGGCGGCATCCAAGCCTCTGAGCGCGGGGAATATATCCGCGTCATCATGGCGGAGCTCACCCGATTGGTGAACCACGTGGCGGTGACCGGGTTTCTCATCAACGACATGGGAGCATTTGGCACGCCGCTGCTCTATGCGTTTCGGGAGCGCGAGAAAATTCTCGATCTGTTCGAGGCGGCTTCCGGTTCGCGCATGATGTGCAACTACGTGCGGCCAGGCGGCGTGCGCGAGGATGTGCCCGAGGGCTGGCTGGATCGCGCTCGGCAAATCGTCAACAACTTTCCGCGCTTTCTGGATGAGTTTGAAACGCTGCTGACGGAAAACGAGATCATCCAGCAGCGCACTAAGCAGGTCGGCATCTTGCCAAAAGAGTTGGCCATCAACGCGAGCGTGACCGGGCCTCTTCTGCGTGCTTCCGGCGTCAACTATGATGTCCGCAAAGTGGACGGCTACTCGATCTACCCGAAATTTTCGTTTAAGGTTCCGCTTGGCACCGTCGGAGACGTCTACGACCGTTACTATGTGCGAATTCTGGAAATGCGCGAGAGTTTGAATATTCTTCGCCAAGCACTCAAAGAGGTTCCGGGTGGGCCGGCGATCAGCCCCAAAGGGCAGGCGATTAGCAAGGCTCCTCGAACGTTTAAGCCTGCCAAGGGCGAGGCGTACGGTCGGGTCGAGGCCCCCAAGGGAGAATTGGGATTCTACCTGGTCAGCGATGGTTCTTCGCAACCGTATCGTTACCACGTGCGCGCCCCAAGCTTCATCAACCTGACGGTGCTTGAGGATATGTGCCTTGGCCACAAGGTCGCGGATACGATTATTATTCTTGGGTCGGTGGATATTGTGCTCGGCGAAGTCGACCGGTAACATGAGTAAGGCGATGCGTCTGTGTAATGTGAAAAGTGTAATGTGCAATGCCAAGACAAGAATATCGGGTCGTATTTTTACATCACACTTTCCACATTCAACTTTACACGCACTTAGCTTGATGCCATGGCACTAATCGGTAGCGGGGTATTGAAGGGGATGTGGGTGACGCTTCGGGAGTTTCTCGGAACGTACCCGGTCGGCCGAGCTGTGTTGAAGCTGTTCGGCCAGCACAGTCATGGTCTCGTTACGGTGGCGTATCCGGAGCAGAAACAGCAGCATGCCGAGCGGTTCCGCTACTTTCCATTTCTCGTCTATGACCAGACGCCGGATAATCTGCGCTGCGTGGCCTGCAAGATCTGCGAACAGGAATGTCCCCCAGAGTGCATCCACATTGTCGGGCCGGCCAAAGACGAGCAGGGCAGGCCGCTCAAAGTCAACGGCCGACTCTATCCGGTTGAGTTCGACATCGATACGTCGATTTGCATGTCCTGCCGCATCTGTGTCGATGTGTGTCCGTTTGATGCGATTGAGATGGATAATCAGTATGAGTTCTCCTCGCGCGATCGCTACGATGCAATGGTGTTCGACAAGCAGAAACTGTTGAAGTCCGCCGAGTACTTCAAGCAGATTAAGCCGACCGAGTCAGCGACGGTTGATCAACGGCTCGCTGCGAAGAAGCCGAAACCCGCTGCTCCGGCAGCACCCTCCACCCCGCCTCCAGCTACCTCATGAGCAGCCTGCAGCTTCTTCAGAACCTCGACCAGCTCTTCGTTAACGCGAGAGCCACTCTGCTTAGCCTATTACCGGAATGGCTGCGTCCCTGGGCATCCATTGCCATCGCGATTGGAGCGATCGCGACGATTGCGCCGGTCATCATGATGTATCTGACGTGGCTTGAGCGCAAAATCATCGCGCGCATGCAAAACCGTTTCGGCCCTGATCGTGTCGGCATCTATGGCTTAGCCCAGCCGCTCTCCGACGGGCTCAAGATGCTTTTCAAAGAAGATATTGTCCCGCGTGGAGCGGATCACCTGCTACATCTGATCGCCCCCATGCTGGCCGTGGCACCAGCGATCTTGTTGTTTGCTGTGCTGCCATTTGGGCGCAATTTAGTCGCGGCCGATTTGAACGTCGGGTTGCTGTATGTCTTTGCCATTTCTTCCGTCGGCTCGTATGCCATTTTCATGGGCGGATGGGCCTCACGCAGCAAGTTTTCCATCCTGGGTGCGATGCGGGCGGTGGCTCAACTTATTTCGTATGAGGTGCCGGGGGTGCTCTCGGTAGTGGCGCTGATCATGGTCGTCGGCTCACTGAGGATCAGCGACATCGTCTCCTACCAAGCCAGCCACGGCTGGGCGGTCTTCACCCCCTGGGGGTTTGTCGGGTGTGTGATGTTTTTCCTCTGCGGGGTAGCTGAAGTGAATCGGACGCCATTTGACATGCCCGAGGCGGAATCAGAGCTGGTTGGAGGGTTCCATACCGAATATAGCGGCATGAAGTTCGCGCTCTGGTACATGGCCGAATTTCTCGAATCGTTTCTGATCTGCGCGTTCACCGTCACCTTCTTCTTGGGAGGGTGGGATGGCCCATCTGTGCCGTTTTGGATGTTAGCCCTCCTGGGTGCCGCACTGATCGGCACCGCGCAGCGGCTGCCGTTACCTGTGAAAGCTGTTGGGGTCGTGCTGATGCTTGGGGCCGGCCTCTTTTGGGCAGCACAGCCGATTCCATCATGGGTCTGGTTTTTAGCCAAGACCTACGCGCTAGTCTATGTGCTGGTGTGGTTTCGTGGCACGTTTCCTCGCTTGCGAGCCGATCAGCTCATGGGATTGGCGTGGAAGTTTCTTCTGCCGCTAGCACTGGTGAACATTGTCGCAGCCGGGCTGTGGGTGTCATGGCCGTTTCCGCTAGGCACGTTTGCAAGCGCTGCATTGCTGCTGGGCAGTGGTTGGCTCTTAATCCGCATCAACAACCCTGAGTCTGCGAAGCCAGCCCGAACCTACATTCTCGCCGAGTAATCTAACGAAGGGAGGCCATCATGAAAGCCGTGTCCACCAAATCTTCTACAGTGGCGGAAGCCTCTCCCGCGGTGGAGTGGGAACGCAAGCCCAAGACGATCGATGCCAATCTCGAGGACTACGACGCGACCTACAAGACGTTCGACTGGAAAACGGTTGAGCGGGAGTTTGACTGGTCCCGCACCGGCAAGGTCAACATCGTCCATGAGGCGGTGGACCGCCACGCCGCGAAGCAGGGCAGCCAGGTCGCGCTCTTCTACACCGATTTTGAGCGCCGCGAGGAGCGGTACACCTTCCAGGATTTGAAGAAGCTCACCAGTCGCGTCGCGCATGGGCTCAAACAGCTCGGCGTGAAAAAAGGCGATCGGATCGGCACGTTTCTTCCTCGAACGCCGGAGCTCTACATTGCCATCCTCGGCATCAATCGAATCGGCGCGATTCCTGTGCCCCTCTTTGAAGCGTTCATGGAGCAGGCGATTCAAGATCGGTTAGCGGATAGCGAAGCGGTGGTCTGCGTGACGACGCCAGCCCTGAAGAGTCGCATCCCGCTGACCACATTGCCCGCCCTCAGACGTTTGG
>CAYNXT010000035.1:0-13765 GCA_964401235.1 uncultured Planctomycetales bacterium | reverse complement strand
AATCCCACGCCTGGGGTGAGAACCACATGCGAGCGCTCAAGGAGACGTTTCGCAAACTCGATGGAAGATTCTTGCGTCGGCACGCGAGTCCAGATATAGAGACTCGCCGAGGGCTCGGCAACTTGCCAACCGACTTTGGCCAGTCCTTCAATGATCAGATCGCGTCGCTGCTGGTACGTCGCAACCGTTTGCTGCAGCGATGCTTGGTCGCCTTCGAGCGCAGCGATGCCGGCAAATTGAATCGGCTGAAAGATGCCGGAGTCGAGATTGGTTTTCAGCTGCGAGAGTGCGGCGATGAGTTGCGCATTGCCGCAGGCCCAGCCGATGCGCCAGCCGGTCATGTTATAGGTCTTTGAGAGGCTGTGAAATTCGACGCCAACTGCTTTCGCATCCAGCAGCTCAAGCAGGCTCGGGGGTCGCACACCATCGAAGGCGATTTCCGAATAGGCATTGTCATACGCAATCGCAAACCCAAACTCCTTGGCTAGATCAACCGCTTCTTGCAGCTGCCGGACGTTTGCGATAGCGGCAGTCGGATTGTTGGGGTAGTTCAAGAACATGATTTTGGCGCGGCGAGCCGCTTTTTGGCTGATGCCGCCCAGATCCGGGAAAAATCCGTTCTCTTCCAGCAGCGGCATCGGCACCACATCGGCTCCAGCTAAGATCGTCCCGCTGCGATACGGCGGATAGCAGGGGTCCGGCACGAGCACGGCATCGCCGGGATTGGCTAGCGCCCAGGGCAAGTGAGCGATGCCCTCTTTGGAACCGAGCAGCGGCAAGATTTCGGTGGCGGGGTCGAGCGTCACATTGAACCGGCGCTGATACCAGCGCGCGATGGCCTCGCGCAGCTCACGAATGCCCTCGGTAAAGCTGTAGCGATGATTGGTTGGGTCATCGACGGTCTTTTTGAGCGCGTCTAGGATGTGCGGCGGCGTGGGCAGATCCGGATCGCCCACTCCTAAATCAATCACATCCTTCTCTTCTCCTTGGAGCTTCCGCTTCGCCTTATCCAGTTCGACAAATAAGTACGGGGGCAATTGCTTGAGGCGATTGGCCGCTTCACTCATCGTCGTCATGACGATCGAAGCACATGGGACATGTCGTAGAGGCCGGGTTTTTGCCCGGCGATGAATTGGGCGGCTTTGAGCGCGCCGCGAGCAAAGACCTCGCGGCCGTGGGCGCGATGAGTCAGCTCAAGCCGTTCGGCATGGCCGGCGAGGATCACGGTATGGTCGCCGACGATGTCGCCGGCCCGAATGGCATGCACGGGAATCGCGCTCACCGGTTGTTTGCGCGCCGCCGCCACCACATCCAGCAGATGCTTTGCCGTACCGCTCGGGGCATCCTTCTTTTGTCGATGATGGCTTTCTATAATCTCAACGTCGTAGGACAAACCGAGACGCTCTGCTGCCAGCTGAGCCAATTCAAACAAGACATTCACGCCCAGACTCATGTTTGGGCTGTAAACAATCGGGATCGTCTTGGACGCAGATTGGACAGCGGTCCGCTGCGGCTCCGATAGACCCGTGGTGCCGATGACCATTGGCTTGCGCGCGGCCTCAGCCAGTCGCACATGGGTCACCGTGGCCTCCGGCGTCGTAAACTCGATGAATACGTCGCTCTGTCCCATCGCCGCTTTGGCATCATCCAGCACCTTGACCCCTAAGTTGGTGGGACGGCCCAGGACGACGCCATAGTCACGTCCGATCGCATCATGTCCTGAAGCCTCCAGCGGAGCGCTGATGGCAAAGAGCGATTCACAATCGTGCAAGGCAAGCCCTGCAATGGTGCGGCCCATCCTGCCGCATGAGCCTGAAATCGCAAGTTTGATTCTCATTTGAGCAATCCGTACTGTTCGAGCGCTGTCTTAAGACGGGCCGTGTTGGCTTCCGACATCTCACAAAGGGGGAGCCGCATTTCCGGCGTGATCATCCCCAGCATCCCCATCGCCGTCTTGACGGGAATGGGGTTGGTTTCAAGAAACAGGGCCCTGATCAGCGGCAACAGTTCTTCATGCCACCGAATGGCCTCTTCTCGCTTGCCCGTTTGATACGCGCGCACCATCGCGGCCACATCACGAGGCACAAGGTTCGCCACCACGGAAATGACGCCTGTCCCGCCGATGGCCAGCACCGGCAGCGTGAGCGCATCGTCTCCTGAAAGCAGCGTGAGCTTGCCGCCGGTGAGCTGCCGAATCCGGCTCATCTGGTCCAGATTGCCGCTGGACTCTTTGACGGCAACGATGCTGCGAATCGACGCGAGTTGAGCAAAGGTTTCCGGCTCGATATTCACCGCCGTGCGCGAGGCGATATTATAAATGATCAACGGCAAATCGACCGCTTCGGCAATCGCTTTGTAGTGTAGATACAAGCCACGTTGCGTTGGTTTGTTGTAATACGGCGAGATCACCAGTGCGGCATCCGCGCCGGCCGCTTTAGCATCCTTGGTCAGACGGATCGCTTCCCGCGTATTATTCGACCCGGTACCGGCGATCACAGGGATCCGGCCGCGAGAGAGCTGGACGGTCAGCTCAATCATTCGGTCATGCTCTTCAAAGGAAAGCGTGGCGGACTCGCCGGTCGTGCCGCACGGCACCAGGGCGCTCGTGCCGGAGACCGCGTGCTGCTCAATCAACTGCTTGAGTGCCGGCTCATCAATGCGGTCGTCGCGAAATGGTGTGACCAGGGCCGCCATCGAACCCTGAAGCGCAAGACTCATGATGTTCCCTGCCTTGGCCATGTGACGACCGTTTCAAACACGCGTTGAGCAGGGCCCTCGAGCACCACATCCGCAATCCGCCGCTCTCTTCCGTGGCCGGCAATCCGAAATGAGACCGTTAGCTCCTCGCCGCTTTTCGGCGTGACCCGAACCCGGCTGGATGCGCCATGACCGTTTGCCGCAAGCGCATAGACCAGCGCGGAGGCGGTCACGCCGGTTCCACACGCCAGTGTTTCCGCTTCGACGCCACGCTCATAGGTCCGCACTCGAATCCGTCCAGGGTGACGAGGATCTAATTGGATAAAGTTCACATTCGCGCCGCGCGGCGCGAATCGAGGATGCTGCCGCAGTGCGCGTCCAAGCCGTTCGACATCGACGGCCTCGACCGAGTCAACCGGTACGACGACATGCGGCACGCCGGTATTGATGAACCCAAACCGAAGGCGTTGTCCGTTGACTTCAACGATTTGATCAAGTCGCACGTCGGTGGGTTGTGTCATTTCAAGCGCGACTCGGTCGCCCCTCACAACCGCCTGAAGCGTGCCGGCTCTTGTCTCGATGGTAACATGCGTTCGATTTTTCACTTTCCACTTTTCACTGCGCTGCTTATTTTTTGCCACGTACAGCGCAATGCAGCGCGCGCCATTCCCGCACATTTCCGCTTTGCTGCCGTCTGCGTTGAAGATCCGCATGGTCACATCGGCCAAGCGTGATGGCTCTAGCACAAGCAGTCCGTCCGCGCCAATTCCGTAGCGACGATCGCAGAATGCGCGGCTCATCGCCGGCCACTGGCGCCGGAGGATCTTCACGCCAGGACGCCTGGCGTCGACCACCAGAAAGTCGTTGCCAGTTCCTACCATTTTAATCACAGGAACCGATGTACTCATTTCATAGTAGTGTCTTGGGAATCACATCATGCCGCACGAGGTCGCGAACCGTTTCTCGTCGGCGAATGAGCGCCCACCGGGTTCCACGCACCAAGACTTCCGCGGGCCGCAGACGCCCATTGTAGTTGGACGCCATGGTCGAACCGTACGCGCCCGCACCCAGCACCGCGAGGAGCTGGCCTGGCTCAAGCGCGCCCAAGCGCCGGTTGTGCGCGAGCACATCCGCGCTTTCGCACACCGGCCCAACCACATCATAGACGCCATGGCCATTGATCGCCGCCCGCATGGGGGTGGTCGACACCACCTCATGATACGCCCCGTAGAGCGCCGGGCGGATTAAATCGTTCATTCCGGCATCCACAACGGCAAACTGCTTGCCGCGAGCGCGTTTGACATAGAGCACCTGCGTAATCAGCGCGCCGGCATTGCCGACAATAAACCGGCCCGGCTCGAGAATCAGCCGCACCTGCAAGGGCTTGATCAGCGGCAGAATCGCCGAAGCGAACGCCGCAGGCGTTTGAGGCCGCTCGTCCTTATAGATGATGCCGAGCCCTCCGCCAAGATTCAGCCAGCCCATGGGAAGCCCGGCGTCTCGCCCAGCCTGAATCACATCGCTCACACGCCGAATCGCCTCCATGAAGGGGCGTGCCTGGGTAATCTGCGAGCCGATGTGCAGGTGCACACCGAGGAAATCCAGGCGCGGAAACTCGCGGTGCCGACGCAGCAGCGCGTTGGCGGTCTTCAGGTCAATGCCAAACTTCGTTTCCGCGACCCCGGTCGTCATGTAGCGGTGCGTATGCGCTTCCACGTCAGGGTTGACCCGCAACGCCACCGGCGCATGGCGGCGCATGGCGCCTGCAATTCGGTTGATCGCCTCAAGCTCAGAAGCCGACTCGACGTTAAAGCAGCGAATGTTTGCGCGCAGCGCGTCACGGATCTCTTCGGGCCGCTTGCCCACGCTGGCAAAGACGATACGGGAGGCCGGGCAACCGGCCTGCCGGGCCTTGTACAACTCCCCGCCCGAGACAATATCGAGCCCGGCGCCCTGGCGCACCAGCAGCTTAAGAATCGCGAGATTGCCGTTGGCTTTCACGGAAAAGCAGATCAGCGGGCGAACTGAAGCAAATGCACGCTGCAGTTTCCGCACATGATCGACTAGCGTCTTGTAGCTGTAGACGTAGACCGGCGTGCCTGCAGCGCGGGCGATGCGGGAAATCGGCACGCCCTCGCAGTGCAGTGTGCCGCGAATCATGTGAAAATCGTGCGGGTAGTACATACCGTTAGCCCGGTAGGCCGGTTGGCCGGTTGACCCGTTGCAATTTTTGCTGCCAGCGCCCAAGCGCCTGACGCACCATGGCGGGGTTGGTGCTGCCGACGCTGCGCTTGCGCGCCACTGAGCCGGATGGATCCATGACGTTGAGTGAGGCGCGGTCAAAACGGGGTGAAAACCGCTGCAGCTCGCTCAGTCGTAAGGCCCCCAGCGGTTTGCCCGCGCGCTCGGCATAGACCACCACCCGGCCCACAATGGCATGCGCCTGGAAGAACGCGACACCTCGCTGCACGAGATACTCGGCGAGATCGGTCGCGCACAGCGCATCGGAGGCTAAGAGCCGTTTCGCCCTCAACGTATTGATGCGCGCATGGCGAAGCAGCCGCTCTAACACGAGGAGTGCCTGGCGGCTGGCTTCAACCGACTCGCAGACAAAGTGCTTATCCCACTGCAAATCTCGATTATACGTCAAGGGAAGGCCCTTCATCATCGTCAAAAATCCGCTCAAGTGCCCGATCACCATCCCGGCCTGCCCTCGAATGAGTTCGAGGACATCCGGATTTTTCTTTTGAGGCATCAAACTTGAGCCTGTCGTAAACGCATCGTCAAGGATCAGGAGACCGAACTCTTGGCTTGCCCAAAGAATCCCATCCTCCGCAAGCCGCGAAAGATGCATGCCCAGCAGCGCAAGATCTGAGACTAACTCGAGAGCAAAATCTCGGTCTGAGACCGCATCCATGCTATTGGCTGCGACGCGCGCGAAGCCCAAGAGTTTAGCGACATACGCGCGGTCAATGGGCAGCGATGTGCCGGCCAACGCGCCAGCTCCAAGCGGCAACACATCAATCCGCTTGCGCAGATCCGTCAACCGCTCTGCATCCCGTGAGAGCATCTCGACGTACGCCAGCAAATGGTGCGCGAGTAGCACGGGCTGGGCTTGCTGCAAATGGGTGTACCCTGGAATCACCACATGCGCATGCGTACGCGCAAGGCGGACCAGCGCGCGCTGCAGTCCGCGAATGGCCTCAAGAAGATGCGCCACTTCCTCACGGCAGTAGAGCCGCAAGTCCAGGCTGACTTGATCGTTGCGGCTCCGCGCCGTATGGAGCTTGCGGGCCACCGGGCCGATGAGCCGATCCAGCGACGATTGAATCTGCGTATGAATATCCTCGGCTGCAGGATTCGCCTTCCATCGTCCTTGCTCAATCGCGCGCAAGATCCGCGTCAATCCGCTCACGAGCCGTTGAGTTTCTGCACGCGAGACAATTCGGCAGCGGCCGAGCATCTTCGCATGGGCGATGGAGCCGATGACGTCATGGCGAGCTAAGCGGTAGTCCACTCCGATGCTGGAGGTAAACTGCTCCACCAGCGGATCGGTCCGCTTCGAGAACCTGCCACCCCACAACTTCGAGCGAGAAGCGCTCATCTCTAGTTAAAAGTGGAAAGAGGAAAGAGGCTTTCAACTTTTCACTTTCTACTTTCCACCCCTCCCTGTTCCTTCATATGGTAGTCCCCATAACTTGATAAACCCTTCGGCGTGGCGCGGATCAAACTGATCCTTGGCCGAGTAGGTTGCCAGACGCTCCCGATACAGGCTCTTCGGAGATTTGCGCCCCACCACCTGAGCGGTCCCTTTGAACAGTTTAACCCGTACGACGCCGCTTACTCGTCGCTGCGTCTCATTCACAAACGCATCCAGCGCGGCTTTCAGCGGCGTAAACCACAGCCCTGCGTAGACCAGTTCCGCATAGGTGGCCGAGAGCCGCTGTTTCACCTGCAACACGTGCCGATCGAGCACGAGCCGCTCGAGCTCTTGGTGCGCCTTAAGCAAGATGGTTGCGCCCGGAGCTTCATACACCTCGCGTGATTTGATGCCTACCACCCGGCTTTCCATCATATCAGAGCGGCCCACGCCGTGCATCGCCCCGAGCGCATTGAGCCGCTCAATCAGCCTGACCGCTTCAAGACGCGCACCGTTGAGATGCGTGGGGACGCCTCGAGTAATGCCCACGGTAACATATCCTGAGCGCGCGGCCGCGCGTTCCGGTGATCGAATCGAGCGATAGGTGTCGGCCGGCGGCTCGGTCCAGGGATTCTCGAGCGCGCCGGACTCAATGCTCGTGCCCCAGAGATTCTGGTCAATGCTGTAGGGACTGCGCTTGGTTACATCGATGGGAATCCGGTTCCGCGTGGCATACTCGATCTCTTGCTCACGAGAGCGAAACTCCCATTCCCGAACCGGCGCAATAATCCGAAGTGTGGGATCAAGAATCCGAGCCGTCACCTCAAATCGGACCTGGTCGTTGCCCTTGCCGGTGCAGCCATGTGCGATGGCATTGGCCTTGACCTGATGCGCGACGTCCACCAAATGTTTGGCAATGAGCGGCCGAGACAAGGCCGTCGCCAAAAGATATTCTCCCTCATACACGGCATGCGCCTTGAGGGCCGGCCAGCAGTAGCCGGTCAGAAACTCCTTGCGCAGATCCCGCACGATCACCCGGGAGGCGCCGGCCACTTTAGCCCGCCGGATCGCCGCCGGAGCCGCCTCGCCCTGCCCCACATTGGCCATGAACGCCACAACCCGCCAATTACGATCGGCCAGCCATTTGACACACACCGAAGTATCCAGACCCCCGGAATACGCGAGTACCGCGGTGCGACTCATTTCGTTTTCCTCCCAAGCAGCATCATGAGCAACGCCTTTTGCACGTGGAGGCGGTTTTCCGCTTGCTCAAACATGAGCGAGCGTCGACTTTCCATGACCTCCTCACTGATCTCTTCGCCGCGATGCGCAGGAAGACAGTGCATGACGCGGCATGTCGGCTTGGCATGTTTCAACAGCGCAGCATTGACTTGATAACCTTTAAACGCCTTAAGCCGCTTCGCCCGCTCCCGTTCTTGCCCCATACTCACCCATACATCCGTGTAGACCACGTGAGCACCCCGAACGGCCTCACGAGGATTTGAGGTCCAGGACAGATGTGAGGCGTGGGCGGCAGCCTCGTTCTTTGCTTGGCTCCACAACACCCGATCCGGCTGATAGCTCGACGGCGTCGCCACCGCTAAGTGGATGCCAAGACGTGCGCATCCCTGGGCGAGGGAGTGCAAGACATTGTTGCCATCCCCCACATAGGCCGCCTTGACTCCTCGATGAACGCCGAACTGCTCGCGAATGGTAAAGACATCGGCGAGGGCTTGGCACGGATGAACCAGATCGGATAAGCCGTTGATCACCGGCACGCGGGCATACGCGGCAAACTCCTCTGCATCCGCATGAGCAAACGTTCGCACGATGATGCCGTCCACGTACCGGGAGAGCGCGCGCGCCACATCACGAATCGGCTCGCGCCGGCCTAATTGGATATCGTCCTGTCCTAGGGAAATCACGGTGCCGCCGAGCTGATAGACGGCAACTTCAAAAGCTGCCCGGGTGCGCATGGACGGTTTTTGAAAGACCAGCGCGATCGTCCTGCCTGTCAGCGCCGTGCGTCCCAAGCTGCGGCGGCGCTTGAGCTGTGCCGCAAGCCCTAAGAGCCTTCGGAGCTCGGAAGCATTCAGATCAGACAACGTCAAAAAATGGCGGATCATCGCTACCTCAAATTGCCGGCTATCAGTCCATGGTCCATTGTCCATAGCCTAAGACACGACGTGCCATGGACTATCGACTATGGACCATCGACTCAAGTAGGACTTGCTCCAGAATGGTGAGCGCTGTTTCAAGCTGCGCTTTGGTGATCGTCATCGCCGGTAACAGTCGTAACACCTTTTCCTGGGTGCAGTTAATCAGGAGCCGCTTCTGCCGACAGGCCTCCACAATCGGCCGTCCGTCAATCTGCAACTCGATGCCGATCATGAAGCCGCGCCCGCGAATCTCTCGAATGATCGAACAGCGCTGCGCGAGTGCGCCAAGCCGCGCCACAATGAACGGGCCGAAGCTATTCACCCGACCGAGCAGCTCTTGTTTCTCGATCGCCTCACACACCCCTAAGATGGCGGCGCATCCTAACGGATTGCCTCCGTACGTCGTCGCATGCGTGCCCGGAGTCAGCGTGTCCGCAATGGAGCGCTTGGCAATGACCGCCCCGATGGGAAACCCTCCTCCGAGCGTCTTTGCCAAGAGCATCACATCAGGCTCGATGCCGCTGTGCTGATAACCAAACCACGTGCCGGTTCGGCCCATGCCGGTCTGAATCTCATCAGCGATAAGTAGCAGTTTGTGGGTGTCACATAATCGTCGCAGTCCTTGTAAGAACTCATGACTGGCCACCCGCACGCCGCCTTCGCCCTGGATCGGCTCGACCAACACCGCGCAAGTCTTCGGCGTTATCGCCTGCTCAACCGCGGCCAGGTCGTTGAACGGCACGCGAATGAACCCCGGCAAGAGCGGTTCAAACCCTTGCTGGTATTTCGATTGGCCGGTAGCACTGAGCGCGGCCATCGTCCGGCCATGGAACGATTGCTCCATGACAACAATTTCATAGCGTCCTTGTCCCCACCGGCGGGCCAATTTGATGGCAGTGTCTACCGCTTCAGCCCCGCTGTTTGAAAAAAACACCTTCCCGTCAAACGACAGGCTCACTAGCTTCTTTGCCGCCTTCAACTGCAGCGGATGGTAATAGTTGTTGGACACATGAAGAATCCGCCGGGTCTGGCCTCGGATGGCGCTGGCCACCCAGGGATGGTTGTATCCAACACCGCTCACCCCCCATCCCGGAAACAGATCGAGGTACTCATGACCTTCGACATCCCATACCCGGCTCCCCTTCGCCTTGGTGATCACGAGCGGGCTGCGAACATAGGTGTTCATCACAAACCGCTCATACTGCCTTATCACTTCCTGAGTGCTATTCGCCATCATGGTTAAGCCCGTTGGCCCGTTAGGCCTGTTTTCCCGTTGAACACTCAAACCGGCTCAACCGGCTAACCGGTCAACCGGCCTAACGGACGATTTCAGTGCCAATGCCTTGTTTCGTGAAAATTTCAAGCAGCATCGCATGCGAAACCGCCGCGTCAATGATGTGTGTTTTTTTCACACCACCCTTAAGCGCGCCCATGCACGCCTTGACCTTCGGAATCATGCCTTCCTGGATGACGTCCCGTTCGATGAGCCGCTTGGCATCGCTGACCGAGAGCGTGGAGATGAGCGAGCGAACATCATCGGCCTGCCGCATGATGCCTCGCACGTTAGTTAAGAGCACAAGTTTTTCCGCACGAAGCGACACGGCCACCTCGCTTGCCACATCGTCCGCATTGATATTGTACAACTGCCCCTGCCCCACTCCGATAGGGGAGAGCACCGGAATCGCATGATGGTTAAAAATCCTCCGGATTAGCGCGGTGTGCACCCAGGACACCATGCCCACACACCCCAGTTCGCCGGCATGGGGATGGGGTTCGGCTCCGATGATCTCATGCTGGGGGGTAAGCCCCTCGGCATGACCGCCCAGACTCTCCACCTGTTTGACCAGTCGGCGGTTCACTTCATCGAGCGCTTTGGTGACCAGATGAATGGCTTTTTCATCTGTGACGCGCAGGCCGTGCACAAATGTGCTTTTCTGGCCGGCGGCCGCGAGTTTGCGGTTAATTTCCGGCCCGCCGCCATGCACAAGCACCGAGCGAATGCCGACCTCGCTCAAAAAAATCAGATCCTGCAGGATTCCCCGCATCGCTGTGGGATTATCAATCGCGCTGCCGCCATACTTCGCCACGATGACCTTCTCGCGAAATGCCTGAATGTACGGCAGCGCCTCGATGAGAATATCAGCTTTTCGTATGGACTCTTCCATGGCTCATCAATTGCGGGTGACACAGGGCCAGGGCCCCCAGTCGCCCGGTCGGATCGCCCGCGCGCTCCGACACTTCCTCGCTGCCAGCAGCTCGGTCGCAGCCGACGACGCCGATAGCGCGGCGCGGCGAGAACGAATGGGGTGGCACGGTGGCAGGACCCGCAATGCCTGCATCATGTCGAATAGTGGGCGTTGATGCGCACGTACTCTTCGGTCAGATCGCACGTCAGACGCCACGCCTGCGCGCGTCCCGCATGGAGGTTGATGTCAATCGCGGGCCAAGCCGGCCCGTCGGCCCGAAGTTGCCGCGTGGCCAGCGCGCGATCAAACGTGGCGATGGCGCCGTGCCGGACGACCGCGCCCACCCCGCTGAGGCGAATCTCAAGCTGCTGAGGATCAAATCGGGCGCCTGAAGCGCCTACCGCTGCCGCCACACGGCCCATGTTTGGATCGCCTGAGACCAGCATGGTCTTCACGAGCAGCGACCCGGCCACGGCGCGCGCGCAGGCCTCGGCCTCGGAGGGCGTCCTCGCTCCGGTAACACCGATATAGACGCCCCGAGTAGCCCCTTCCCCATCGGCGATGAGCAAATGCGCTAAGCGCTGCGCGACCAAGTAGAGGAGGAGGCCAAACTGCCTTGCCTCAGGGCTTCCTGACTTCACGCGCACGCCAGAGCGGCCGCTGGCCAGGATGACCACCATATCATTGGTGCTCGTCTGGTCATCCACCGTGATGCGATGAAACGAGGCATCGACGGCGCGTCGCAACAACTGCACGAGCAGGCGCTGCTCAATGGCCACATCGGTCGTCAACACGCAGAGCATCGTCGCCATGTGCGGTGCGACCATGCCTGATCCTTTGGCCATGCCACCAAGGTAGACCAACCTTCCGCCAAGGCGATCGGCAACGGCGACCTCTTTGACTCGCGTATCCGTGGTCAGAATGGCTTGAGCCGCCTGCCGATGGCCGGTGCGGCTGAGCCGACGGACGAGCGTCGGAATAGCGCGTTGCATTTTCAGCACCGGCAGCCGACTGCCGATAAGGCCGGTCGACGCCAAGAGCACGTGTTGCTCATTCACCTTAAGCGCCTTGGCGGTCTCCTGACCCAACCGCATCGCATCATGGTGGCCTGCCGCACCGGTGAGACAGTTCGCGCAACCGCTATTGAGCAAGACCGCCTGCGCCTTGCCGCGCCGAAGCCGCATGCGGGTAATCATCACCGGAGCCGCCTGGACGCGATTGGTCGTTAAGACCCCGGCGGCAACTGTCGGCTCATCAGCCACGACCAAAGCCAGATCGAGTTTGCGCCCTCGCTTGATGCCGGCACTCACCCCAGACGCCCTGAACCCTTGCGCCGCAGTCACACCTCCTGCGACCCATCGATACGCCATCTGGGTCATTGCAATCCAGTCGCCTCGGGCCAGCCGTACATTACATTGAGATTCTGGATCGCCTGGCCGGCGGCTCCCTTGATTAGGTTGTCCAACGCGCCGGCCACCACCAGATACCCAGACTCAACATCCGGCACAAACCCCAGATCACAATAGTTGGTGTTCACCACGTCCCGCAACTGAGGCAGCACGCCGCTTGAGCGCACGCGCACAAAGGGTGCTGACTGGGGCGGATAGGCCTTTTGATACGTCTGCTGAATAGCCTCCGGCGTCGCGCGGGTTTTGACATACACCATGGAGATGAGCCCTCGCGTGACCGGAATAACCTGGGGCACGAACACCATGCGTGCTCGCTTGCCGGTAAGCTGCTCGAGGGTTTGCAGGACCTCCGGCATGTGCTGATGGTCGTTGACTTTGTAGGTGCGTAGATTCTCGGTCATTTCGGTAAACAGCAGCGAGGGATCGGCTTTGCGCCCCGCCCCGCTTAAACCGGATTTCGCGTCGACAAGAAAGACACCCTCTTCAAGCAGGTTCGCGTTAAAGAGCGGGAGCGCGGCCAGAAGAATGCTAGTGGCATAACAGCCAGGGTTCGCCACTAACCGAGCTTGCCGCAGCTCGCCACGATAAAATTCGGTGAGACCATAAACCACGCCGGGCCCAGACAGGAGCTCGGGGTGCGGATGGGTTTGGTGATACCAGCGAGGATAGAGTGCGGAGTCCTGCAGGCGGAAATCACCGCTGAGATCGATGACCCGCTTACCGGCTTGCAGCAGCGAAGGTGCGACATGCATCGCCGTGCCATGCGGCAAGGCGAGAAACACCACGTCACTGGTGTCAATGGCACGAGCAGGATCAAACGATTCGACCGGAAGGTCTAGCTGGCCCGCAAAACGCGGGTAGACGTCTGAGATAGGGGTTGGGCGCTCCCACGTGGCTGAAGCAGCCAAGTAGGCAAGGCGGACCTGGGGATGGCACAAGAGAAGCCGGATGAGCTCTTCCCCGGCATAGCCGGTGGCTCCGGCAATCGCAACACGTATGGGTGGCATCTGTTCGGATCTGTCATCTTAGCACAGAGACACAGAACAACGATAGAGAGAGATCACACCACAGAACCACAGAGACGGGGTCCTAAGTGTTTCCGTGTCTCGGGGTGGACTCTGTGGCATCTGTGGTTACCGTTTCGTCCACTGGAACCGCTTGCGCGCGCCCTTTTGTCCGTACTTCTTGCGCTCTTTCATCCGGTCATCGCGAGTGAGCAACCCGGCGCCTCGCAAGCTTACGCGAGTCGCGTCATCCAGCTTCGCGAGTGCACGGGCGATGCCAAGTCGCACCGCGCCGGCTTGGCCAGTCAACCCCCCGCCGACCACATGAGCCGCCACATCATACTTGCCAAGCTGACGAGTCAACAGGAGCGGAGACCGAACGGCCAACCGCAGCATCTCGCGAGGAAAATACTGGTCATACGCCCGCCGATTAATCAGAATCGAGCCGAGCCCAGGCGTCAGCCGCACGCGGGCAATGGATTCTTTGCGTCGCCCCGTTCCCCACAACATCTCAGCCATGAGCCGTCACGGCTCCCTGTTGCAAGTTGAGCGCTTGCGGGTGTTGCGCCGTATGCGGATGCGTCGGGCCGGCATACACTTTCAGTTTTCCCAGCATCCGGCGTCCCAACGGCCCGTCCGGCATCATCCCTTTAACGGCTTGGCGGATGAC
>CAYNXT010000034.1:0-13894 GCA_964401235.1 uncultured Planctomycetales bacterium | reverse complement strand
CGGAGGTCGGATCGCCAGCGCGCTCCGACACTTCCTCGCCGCCAGCGGCTCGGTCGCCCGCAGCCGAGCGAGCGGACGGTCGCAGACGCGCAACCAGCAGAAAATCGGTGGCTGTCCCCGATTTCTCGTGCTATTCTGACGACGGATTCGATGACCGTGCGCTACCGTACGCTGCCCACCGAACAACGGCACCCCCGCAGCCGCCACCTGAATCGCCTCTCGACTCTCCAACTGCTTCGCCTCATGAATCAGGAGGATCTGCGCATGGTCCGGGGCGTCCGACGGGAACTTGCCCCGATTGCGCGCGCTATTGATCTCATCGCGCAGGCTATGCAACGCGGCGGGCGACTGTTCTTCGTCGGAGCTGGCACAAGCGGACGCTTAGGGATCATCGAGGCGGCCGAATGCCCTCCGACCTTTCATACCTTCCCGAGTCAGGTGCAAGCGATCATCGCTGGCGGCCGCTCGGCCGTGTTTCGCTCGAAGGAAGGCGCTGAGGATCAATGCGCGGATGCGCGCGTGGCCATTCGTCAACGCGTGCGCAAAGGCGATGTGGTCGTGGGCATTGCGGCCAGCGGAGTGACGCCCTTTGTCGAGGAGGCTCTAAAAACCGCCAACGTCCTTGGCGCACAGACCGTGCTGCTAACCTGTAACCCTGCCAGCTCCATTGGCTCGACGGTGCGCATTGCACTCTCGGTCGGTCCAGAACTCCTCACCGGATCCACCCGCCTGAAATCTGGAACCGCCACCAAATTGGCGCTCAACATGCTCACACTCGGAGCCATGGCGCGACTCGGCAAGGTGTATGGCAACTTGATGGTCGATGTGCGACCGACCTCGAGAAAACTTCGCGCCCGCGCGCTCTCAATCATCCAAACCATCGCCGGCTGCGATGCGCGCACCGCTCAGCGAGCTCTTAACGCCGCGCGCGATAATACTAAGACGGCAGTACTAATGGCCGCGAGCAAAAAACGTTCATTGGTTCATTAGCTCAATAGTTCATTAGTTGAGATACTGCGAACCGATGAGCCAATGAACGAATGAGCTCATGAGCGAATTGTGATGGCTGTGTTGGCCCTTGGCCTTATGTCTGGGACTTCCTGCGACGGAGTTTCGGCCGCGTTGGCTCGATTTCATAATCATTCGCTCCACGTCGTCGCAGAGCGCACTATCCCCTACCCCAAAGCCTTTTCCCGTCGCCTGCGCGCCGCGTTAAACCTAAATGCGGTTAGTTTATCCCAGCTAAACATGGAGCTCGGCGAGCTCTTTGCTCGGGCTGCCCTGCGTCTGCTTCGCCAGGCCAAGGTAAGCCCGAAGCGAGTCGCCGTCATCGGCTCACACGGACACACCATCTATCACGGCCCGCATGACCCGATTCCCTCGACGCTGCAGCTTGGAGAACCCGCGGTGATCGCCGAACGTTCCGGCATCCCGGTCGTGGCTCGTTTTCGCGAAGGGGACATCGCAGTGGGCGGTCAAGGTGCGCCGCTGGTGCCGTATTTTGATGAAGCCTTTTTCGGCGGTGGAAGCGTACGCGCGCTGCAAAACATCGGCGGTATCGCGAATGTGGCTGTGGTTGGGCGCGGCATACAAACGACGGCCTTCGATACCGGCCCTGGCAACTGCCTCATGGATCTCGTCGTCGAACGCATGACGCGAGGCCGAGAGCGCTACGACGCCAACGGCCATCTCGCGCTCAAAGGCCGGATTGATCCGCGAACGGTCGAACGACTGCTGCGCCATCCCTATTTTAAGCAGAGTCCGCCGAAATCCACCGGACGAGAGGTCTTCCACGAGGCGCTACTGCATCAGGTCTTTGGCTCGCGGTTAACCCGATCACCCGAAGACACGCTGGCCACGCTGACATATGTCACCGCCGCGAGCATCGTGGAAAGCTATCGCCGGTTCATTCCGCACCGCATCCGCGAAGTTATCGTCAGCGGCGGGGGCGTGCGAAACCGAACGCTCCTGAGCCACTTGACCAAGCTGCTCACTCCGATTCCTGTGCGGTCGATTGAGCGTTATGGCATTCCGGCGCAAGCCAAAGAACCGGTGGCGTTTGCCTTTTTAGCTCTTCGGGCGTTGCGCCACCAGATCAACCACCTGCCTCGCACCACCGGCGCCAAGACCGCGTGTGTTCTAGGAGCAATAACCTTCGCTCAATCCACAATTCGCAATTCGAAATTCTCATGATGCATTGGATTGATTGGGCGATTGTCGTCGTCTTCTGTCTGATCAGCGTCGGCATCGGCCTCATGGTGCGACGTGTCGGTG
The DNA here is from genome assembly GCA_964401235.1 of uncultured Planctomycetales bacterium. GTDB lineage: Bacteria > Omnitrophota > Gorgyraeia > Aquiviventales > Aquiviventaceae > CAYNXT01. Next base: position 11,620 of record CAYNXT010000034.1, on the reverse strand, counting down.
GCAAGAGCCTGAAGGCCTATTTCGTTTCCAATCGCACCCTGGGCTGGTGGCTCGCCGGCACCTCGATCGCCGCGACCGCATTCTCGTCCGATACCCCCCTGCTGATCACCGGCATGGTCCGTCAGAAAGGCATTTGGGGCGTCTGGGAAGTCTGGGCGCTGGGCATCAGCACGATGCTGACGGTGTTCGTATTTGCCAAACTCTGGAAACGCGCGAATGTGATGACCGAGGTGGAGCTGGTGGAACTTCGCTACAGCGGAAAAGCCGCGGCCTTTTTGCGCGGCTTTAAGGCGCTCTACTGGGGACTGTTCTATAACTGCTACATCATGGGCGTGTGGCCGATCACCGGCATGACGAAGGTCCTGCAGGAAACCACGGGGTTCAGCCGCGAATGGGCGATCGTGGCCTGCGTGGCGCTCGGCACGCTCTACACGTCGATGTCCGGGCTCTGGGGCGTGGTGCTGACGGACGCGTTTCAATTTGTGTGGGCGATGATTGGGGCCGCGATTCTAGCGGTCTATGCCGTGCAGGCGGTTGGAGGGCTGGCTGCGCTCTCGGAGCGATTGCAGGGGACGCCACTATTGGACATCGTCCCGCCTGCCGCGTCAACCGGTGAGGCCTGGCTGAGCTCGCCGTTTGGCTGGTTCCTGGGCCTCATGCTCGTGCAGTGGTGGGCGTGGAAAAATACCGATGGAGGCGGAGTGGTCGTCCAGCGCCTCGTCTCGTGCAAAGATGAGCGACAGGCCATGCTCTCGGTGCTATGGTTCAACATTGCGCATTACTGCTTGCGCTCCTGGCCTTGGGTTATCACCGCGCTGGCGTCGGTGATCCTGATTCCGAATGCCGCCATTTCAGACGGCGTTTTTGTGGATCATGAACGCGCGTATCCCAGGCTTATTACCATGCTGCTGCCCATTGGGCTGCGAGGCATTCTCGTTGCGGCCTTTTTCGCTGCGTTTCTCTCCACGCTGAGCACGCAGCTCAACTGGGGCGCGTCGTACCTGCTCAACGACGGATATAAACGGTTCCTGCGTCCGAGGGCATCCGACCGCCACTACCTGCGCGTCGCGCGCGTGTTGACCGTGGTACTGGCCTTCGGCACCCTGGGGGTTGCGTGGTTCAATCAAAGCATCGGAAGCTCCTTCACATGGATTTTGAATCTGACCGCCGGCATCGGCCCGGTCTATTTGCTGCGATGGTTCTGGTGGCGGGTCAATCCGTGGAGCGAGATCGCGGCGATGAGCGCGAGCCTGCCGATGTTGTTGCTGCGCCCGCATGCGCTGCAATGGCTGGGGTGGCCCTCAGGCTTACTCATTGAGCTGTTGTTTATGGTGGTGGGTACAGCACTGGTCTGGCTGCCGATCACGCTCTGCACCCCGGCCACGGATCGGGGAACGCTGAAGCAGTTTTATGCTGCGGTCAGGCCGCCGGGACTGTGGCGGCCGGTCGCGATTGCCGGTCGTGGAGTGGCAGAGCCATGGGGCAAGAGCCTGGCACAGTGGCTGCTCGCGACCTATGCTTTGTTGGGAACTACCGTCGGCCCCATCGCGCTGATGGTGGGATCGACACGTACGGGCTGGTTCGTTTGTGGAAGCGCGGTGGTGGCGTGGAGCGTGCTCATTGGAAGCGTCCTGGTAAGGAGATGATTTCTGAGCGTCACTTGGTTCGATAGGCCCTTAAATAACGTTTAACATCCTCATGGCCACCAATCACATGACAAATCAGCGTCTCGGCTTCGGCTTGCATGACGATGCGTGCCCTTCGATCCACCCGAATCTCGTATTTATCTCCATTGATCTTCTTGAATCCGTACCCTGCCGGGATGCTCCCTGTTCCCAGCGCGGATACAAATCCCTTTAAGGTCGCTCTCGCTCGTTCCCGATCCTGCTGAGAAAGCTTCTTGAGCTGCTTCTGAAAGTGGGTTGAGGCGGCAAGATGCTTCAGGAGACTGCCCAACTACTTGAGAAAGCGGTCGATATCGCCTGGGTGGTCTAACCGCATCCAGCCCTTCTTCTTCTCGTCTGCGTGGAGCCGATCCAGACCGGCCAATTCCTCTTGAGAATACCGAGGCTCCAAATCGACTGGGAAGATCATCAGGGCGTTGCCCCGCACTTCGGCTTTGACGAGCCGCTCCTTGCCTAAATTGAGCCTGCGGAGCACCTCGGCCGGCAGGTGGAGGTCGTTGCGCGCGTTCACTTTCAAGGTGACAGCCATCGTGCTCTCCTTTGTCAGTAGAAGACTACCACACCAAGGAAACGCTGTCAATGAACATATGAGCGTTGTTCATATATGAATAAATGAGCCTACTTGGCCGCATGACTGAGCATGATCGCCAATTCATACAGGACGATTAGCGGACCCATCATCAAGACGAGATTGACCGGATCGGTTGTTGGAGTGATGAGAGCGGCGATAATCGTCAGGATCAAGATGGCATAGGCTCGCTGCTGCTTCAGCCAGGCCGGCGTGACGATCCCGATCTTCGCCAGCAGAAACACCACTGCAGGTAATTCAAACATCAGCCCGCACCAAAAGAGCAGCGCGGTCACAAACGAGAGGTAGCGGTCAATCGAAATCACCGGCTCCAAATAGGTTCTGCCGATATTCAGCAGGACGCGCAGCGAGACCGGCAGAAGCAGATAGTACGCGAAGGCGGCTCCAGCCAGAAACAAGCCGCTCCCCCACAGAATAAAGGCTGCGCCTGTGGCTCGTTCCTGCGGTGTCAGTCCTGCGCGGATAAACGCCCAGACTTGCCAGAGGATCACCGGCATGGCCAGCGCCGTCCCGGCTAGCATCGCCACTTTGAGGTAGGCGATTAATGGCTCGGTGGGCGTAAAGTACGCAAAGCGTGGCAGCCAGTGCTCGGCGGGACGCTGGAGCCACTGGAGGATCGGCTCGATTAAGAAGGCGCTCAGGCCAACGGCTGCAAGAAACGCGAGCAGACAGATGCCGAGTCGCCTGCGTAACTCCTCCAAATGCTCCGCGAATGTTAACTTTGACTGTCCCGCTCTCATCTTGCGCTCAGGATAACATAGAAATCGGTGGCTGTCGTGCCTCCGGCTCACGACACTTCCGTCGCCCACCCCCGATGCTTCGCTCTGCGAAGCAGAGCTTCGGGGGGACCCGGGCTTGGTCGCCGGCTTGCCTTTGCGCCCTGCGGGCTGAGCCCGCATAGGTCGCTCGCGAACCGGCCGGAGGCACGAAAAAAACACCACGCCACGTTCTGACGGGGCGCTTGGTCTTCGCGGCGTTAGAACTTTCGCTTCAGTTTCAACAGCACCTGGTCATCGGTTTGCGGGGTGGTGGATGAGGAGACGGGATACCCTGGATCCGTCGAGGAAGGTCGGGATTCTCGCGGAATGCGCTCTCCTTCGATCGCGACAGACGTTTGATCGGTAATTTTCATTTCAGCCCCAACCTTGTAGGGCAACGAGCCCTGTGAACTAGAAGGTTGATTGGCTGTGGATGGCGCGGCATCATTGGTTCCCGGTGGTTCTGTTTCAAAGCTCACGGAGAGCTTATCAGCCAATCCGGCGCGCACCCCGACCCAATTGGATCGGCTATCATGCGTCAGCGATAACGCACTAATACCCAACCGGCCGGCTAAGCGTCCTCCGGCGCCTCCCAAGATGAAATAGTCGATCGCGTCCGTCGCTAATTCGGATGAAATCACCCCTTGGGCCAGCGCGTCCTGAAAACCGGCGAGATTCTTCCCGCTGACTAGCATCATCAGCAGCACCCGCTCTGCCCGCGGAGGGTCAGAGTGCAAGGCAAGTTGGGGCCGCTTCGCCGTCCCGGTCAGCGCAATCCGAATCGCGGTCTCTCCTACGCGCGAGGTGCCCCGCACATCCAACGCCGGAGCCGAGGGATCGCCGCTAAATGTCACACGGGCTTGTTGGATGGCAATGGTCGCGTGTTTGGCTTGGACCGTACCGCCTTGGCACGCCACCTCGCCCTCAAGGCGCCAGGGCTTCGCACTCGGCTCGATGCTTAGCGCAAGAGTGGTCGGGCACTGCATGAGCGCGAAGTCCCGTCGCATGACATGCGCGATATCCACAGTGCCGCTGACCTTGAAACGATCGGAAGAGCCGGTCAGTGCCAGATGCGCTTCTCGCACCATCCCGCGCACTTGCACCCAAACCGGAACGTTGACCACCTCTTCGAGCAGTTCGCCAAGATCTAGCACCCGCGCATACACATCAAGCTCTCCACTTCCAGCCCGTCGGATGCCTGAGAAGACCATGGGCTCTGAGTACGGCAGCCGTAAGCGCCCATTGGAGATGCTGCGGACTCGATCAAGACGCAGCGGCCAGCCGCTCTCGAATCGCTGGAGATCGAGCGTACTGCCCTGGGGCAGCCCGGTCAGCTGCTCGGCGCGCACCTCAGAGCCCATGAGGCCTGAGGACAAACCGGCTTGGACGTGGCGCGCGGATAGGCGCTGGGCAAATGGCGCACCGCTGAGCTGCACATCGTGAAGTTGGATTGCCGAGGGGGATTGAAATAACTTGGCCAGTGGCGCAATCTCGATGTACGAGGCGCTCAGGCGACTGGCTTCCGGGAGGCCGCGAGGCGAGCTAAGCGAGAGCTCGTGAATTGTCACGCCGCGCCAGAGGCTGCCGCGCACCGATCCGATGAATGGTGCGCGGGATCCCGCGGCCCTTGCCAAAACCATCCCAACGATCTGACGGGCCGCAGCAGGCGTGGCCAGCACATACAGCCCGACACCTGCCACGCTCGTACAGAACGCGGCGAGGAGGAGCAATCCCGTCGTTGCGCCCCTTCGCTTTCTTGCGAAAGCAAAAACGGGGGGCGGCATGGTAGTGCAGTAGCCCGTGGGAGGACGGGATGTCGCCCCCATCGGAGCGAAATCGCGGGTACCCCGAGCTCTGTTCGTGGGGCTCCACCATATCACGCGGACGCTGCCGCGCATTCGATGTCCCTCATCTGTCTCATCGTCGAGCCTTCGGGAAAATGGGGACAGCCACCGATTTCCTTCCCGAAAAATCGGTGGCTGTCCCCGATATGAAACCAGCCGCTTGCGCACCGAGGGGAAGCCCCAGGCTGCCTAGGAGCGCGAGAAGGAAGGTGCTTCGAGAACGTCTATTCATGACTTTCCGGGCTCTTCGGGGCTAAGCGGGACACGTCCACTTTGCGCGGACGGCGGACCACCGGCTCGATGCGCTCTCGCAACTCTTCTTGAATGACGTCGATGCTGCGGCCGATGGTGTCGATCACCTCGAACTTAAACTCCCCGGCCAGCGCTTCGTACTCCGCAAGAATGCGTTGTTGATAGACGCAGAAGCTATCGTACAAATCCTCGCCGAGGTGCATATCCATCCCGGACTCCCAATAGTCCATCCCTTTTGAGCTGATGACGCGGGAAAGTAGGGCGGGCAAGTCGGTGTTGAGATAGAGCACCATATCCGGGATGATCGCAAAACCAAACACGCCCCGAATCCAGTCGCGACTGCCGCTGCGCACGGTATGGCGCGCAAACGCCGTATAGACGTAGCGGTCGGAGAGCACGATAAACCCGGAGCGCAGCGCCGGAATGATTTGGTTTTCCAGCCGATCGGCGAAATCGGTGGCGTAGAGCAGGCTGAAGGTATCGCGCGTGAGCGTGTTGCCTTCTTTCGCCAGCACAATGAGGCTGGACATGAGCTCGGAGCGCGTCCAGCCGGTTTCAACGACGCCGTGGCCTTGCACTTCGAGCCAATTGCGCAGCCGCTCGATTTGAGAGGTTCGCCCGACGCCGTCGGTCCCTTCAATGACGATCAGTTTGCCCTTGAGGTTCAGGGATGCCGGTTCCAGATACGGAATCCCCTCCCCCAGGAACTTGGGTTTTGGCATGGTGCCACCGTGGTTGATAGTTGGTGAGGGTGCGGCTGACGACGTCCCGCACAATTTCCTGTTGCTCGTCGATGTCCGCCGTGGCATCGACAACGGTCAAGCCGTACTCCTGGACCACACGATCGTACTCATCTAAGATGCGCGACTGAAACTTGCTAAAACTTTCCACCGGATCCTGGCTCATGTTCAAATCCATCCCCGCCTCGTAATACTTGATTTTCGCGCGGCCGGAGAGAATACGGCCTAGGGACACATCAACTGGAACTTTGAAGTAAAATGCCATGTCCGGTTGAATGGCAAAATTGTAGAGTTTACGGACCCACTCTCGGTCGCAGCCTCGGGCGACGTCGCGCGCGAAAGCGGTATAGACATAGCGATCCGCCAGCACGATCATGCCGGCTTTCAGCGGCGGGATCATGTTGTAAAACAGCCGGTCGGCGAAGTCGGTGGCGTGGATGAGGCTGAAGGTCAGCGGCGTGAGCGTGCGGTTTTTCTTGCCCAGCTTGGTCGTCTCCTTCACGAGCTTCGAGGAGTTCCATTCCGTGAAGAAGACCGTATGGCCTTGCGAGACCAGCCAGCGCTGCACTAATTGCAGCTGGGTGCTCTTGCCGGAGCCGTCAATCCCCTCGACGATAATGAGGCGTCCTGGATACTGATGGGGTTGTCCGTAGCCGGTCATCGTTTCACCGGGCTCCTTCCCTGCACGACACGCCTCCGCCACTGCGGCACCGCAAGCTCCCGGTGCCCATTCAGACCGAAGAGCTCCTCAAGCGGATCGGCAAGCCGTTGAGGAATGCGGCCTTGACGATGCCGAATAAGATAATCGATCACCAGCCCCTCGCGTAGCGATCCAGGGGCGTAGCGCAACATCGTGATGCGACAGGCTTCCATCCAACCCAGCAGCGCAACCCCGGTGGCCAGCGCGAGATCTTCCCGGCGAGGATCGAGCCCCTCCAATTGCAAGCGCTGGGCGGCCGTCGACCGAGCCAGCCAGACGACCAACTGTTGCAGCGCGCGCCGGCTCATGCTCAGGCGACGCTTCACGCGGGATGCCTTGCGATGCGTGCGCAAATAGGCGGCCAGCATGAGTTGGTAAATCGTCGCGGAACTCCCAAACGTTTGGCCCCAGTGATGGCGACGCAGCGCTTTGGCGACTGGCGCCCAAGTGCGCTGCACGTAACGCGTGAGTCGTTGCACTTCATCGAGTCGAGCCGGATCATGCCGGATGAACGGCTGGGCGAGTCGCGCGCCACCGAGCGGCACGCTGGTGACATAGCGCAGCCGTGCGCCGTCGCCGCAAATCACCTGGGCGCTGCCGCCGCCAATGGTGATAATCGCCACCGGCCGGCGAAACCGATGCGCGTAGAGCACGCCCAGATAGATCAGCCGCGCCTCTTCTCGACCGCTAATCATGCGCAGCGGCACGCCGAGTTGACTGCGCACACGTCGCACAAACGCGCGGCCGTTGGCTGCATCTCGCACCGCACTGGTGGCCACAGCTTCAATATGATCCACTTGGCACCGTCGCATGACCTGGCGATATCGGCGGAGCACCGAGAGCGCTCGCGTCATCGACTGGCGGGTGAGTTTGCCCCGGGCCAACCCGCCTTCGCCAAGCCGTGCCAGATCGCGCTCCTTGAGGATGATATGAAACTTGCCGTTTAAGCCCAAAATCCCCACGAGCAAATGGATCGAGTTGGTGCCGACGTCGATAATTCCTAACGTCATTGATTATTTCCAATGAACTGCAACTGTTTCGGGGTCATCAGCCACTTCAAGATCCCGCTGCCACGAGGCGGCGGCACATCGGTTAGATCAACGCGCGCGACACCGGCTTTCTTAAAAACACAGTGCAGGCCGGATGGAGCGGCGACCAGCTCGGCCAGCCAACTGCTCATATGCGGCTCGTGCCCGATCAGGAGCAACTGCTCGTAGCCGGAAAACCGGTTCAGCGCCCTGGAGGTTTCCGCGGGGTAGACCTCGGCGCGCAACGCATCGCACTCTTGCACCGGCTCTTTAAACTGCAAAATCCGCGCGACCTCTTGCGCGGTTTGCACCGCGCGCACATACGGGCTGGTCACGATCAGATCTGGCTCGATTTTGAGCCGCTTGAGTCCCGCCGCCACCTTGCGGGCCTGGGTGCGCCCTTCCTCGGTGAGGGGACGCAGACGGTCCTGGGCGTAGCCCGGGGTGCCGTGGTCGACGGCGATCGCATGTCGCATGAGATAGAGACGCATGAAACGAGGAGGCTGAGCCCCGAGCCCAGAACCCTGAGCCGACTGGAGGGTTAGGCTGCCTGTTGTTCTTGCGCGTGGTGCTTGATCTGTTTGCCTTCGACGAGATAAATCACGTCTTCGGCGATGTTGGTCGCATGGTCCGCCACGCGCTCCAGGTGGCGGCTCACGAGAATCAAATTGACCGCGCGGGTAATCGCGCGGGGATCTTGCATCATATAGGTGAGCAATTCCCGAAAGATCTGATCGTCGATGTTGTCGATGGTGTCATCTTGCTCGCAGACCGAGCGCGCCAGTACGGTGTCGCGCTGCACGAAGGCATCGACGCTGTGTTTGAGCATCGCCTGCACCAGCTCCGCCAAATGGGGAATATCGATGAGCGGCTTGAGCGTCGGCTCCTTGAAGAGCGCGAGCCCCCGCTCGGCAATGTTGACCGCCTGATCACCGATGCGCTCGAGGTCGTTGTTGATCTTCAAGGACATGGCGATGAAACGCAGATCGCTGGCTTCGGGCTGGTAGAGGGCGAGCATCCGCAAACACCGCTCATCAATCGCCAGCTCAAAGCGATTGATGGCCTCGTCGGAGCGCACGACATCCTCGGCCATGCTCACATCGCGCGCGAGCAAGGCTCGGATGGACTTGCCGATCGCCGCCTCGGCCAATCCGGCCATCTGCACGATTTCGCCCTTGAGCTCTTCAAACTCTTGGTCTGCGTGCCGCTCCATCATCCCCCCACCTGTGTACGGCCGACCGGAGGTAGGCCGTCAATGGGCTTCGTGCCCTCGTAGCCAGCCTCCGGCTGGCACACAGGTGGGGGGATCATCCAAATCGTCCTGTGATATAAGCTTCCGTCCTGGGATCTTTCGGCGTCGTGAAGAGCCGCTCAGTCTGGTCAAACTCCACCAGCTCGCCCATGAGTAGAAAGCCGGTCCGATCTGAGACCCGAGCTGCCTGCTGCATGTTGTGGGTCACGATGACAATAGTATAGCGCTCCTTCAGGGTATAGAGAAGCTCTTCAATCTTGGCCGTGGCAATCGGATCCAGCGCCGAACAGGGCTCATCCAACAGCAAGACCTCCGGCTCGGTGGCAATGGCGCGCGCGATGCACAAGCGCTGCTGCTGCCCGCCGGAGAGCCGCAAGGCGCTAGCATGCAGGCGGTCCTTGACTTCGTCCCAGAGCGCGGCACGCGTGAGGCTCTCCTCCACGACCCGATCCAACACCTGCCGACGGGATTCCCCGTCCACCCGCAGCCCATAGGCCGCGTTTTCGTAGACGGATTTTGGAAACGGGTTGGACTTCTGGAACACCATCCCGATGCGCTTGCGCAAATCAATCACATCCACGCTCGGATCAAAGATGTTCTGCCCGTCCAGCGCGATGCGCCCCTCGATCCGCAGCCCTTCAATGAGATCGTTGAGCCGGTTGAAGCAGCGAATCAGTGTGGACTTGCCGCAACCTGAGGGCCCGATGAGGGCGGTCACCCGGCGCTCCGGAATCTCCATGCTGACCTGCTTGATGGCCTGGGCCTTGCCATACCACACGCTGAGGGAGTTGACGGAGAGCGAGGTTCGAGAAGGAGAGGCGTCTGCTGCTCGGCCGGCTTCCTCTTGGGCGGATCGATTGACGGTCATCTTGGATCGATTATATACCTCCCGCTAGACTTCGGCGCCTCGAAACTGCTCCCGCAACCGCCCGCGGATCCGCATGGCCGTGAGATTGAGGCAGACAATCACCAGCAGCAGCAAACACGTCGTCATGTACACCATGGCTTTGGAGGCTTCGACGCTCGGTGATTGGAACCCCACATCATAGATATGGAAGCCCAGGTGCATAAACTTGCGCTCCAAATGGATAAACGGCGCAAGGTGATCCAGCGGAAGATCCGGCGCGAGTTTGACCACGCCGGTGATCATCAGCGGAGCGACCTCGCCGGCTCCGCGCGCCATGGCCAAAATGGTGCCGGTGAGAATGCCGGGAATCGCCGCCGGCAGCACGACGCGCCAAATGGTCTGAAACTTGGTTGCACCGCAGGCCAATGAGGCCTCTCGCACGCCATGCGGAACCGCGGCCAAGGCCTCTTCGGTCGCCACAATGACCACTGGCACCGTCAACAACGCTAACGTGAGCGACGCCCAGATAATACCGCCGCCGCCAAACGTCGGCGCGGGAAGCCGCTCGGGAAAGAAGAGCTGGTCGATCGTCCCACCGACGAAGTAACAGAAAAATCCGAGCCCGAACACCCCAAAGACGATGGAGGGCACGCCGGCGAGATTATTGACCGCAATGCGCACGCTGGAAACTAGGACGCCCTGCTTGGCGTACTCGTGCAGATACAGTGCCGCCAGCACGCCCAGCGGCACGACCGCCAGCGTCATGAGCAAGGTCATCAAGACCGTGCCGAAGATCGCCGGAGCGATCCCGCCTTCTGAGTTCGCCTCTCGAGGCTGCTCAAACACAAACTCCCGCAAGCGGCTCACATACACGCCAAGTTTTCCCATCACCGAGAGCTGATTCGGCCGATGCACGCGCACGAGCGAGGAAATCGGCAGCTCCTTGCGATGCCCCTCGACGGTGGAGAAGACCACTCGATAGGCGGCATCCTCCGTGCGGCGCTCGTCTAGCTCATCTGCAAGCGTGGCATAGCGTGCTTCTAGCTCCTGGATGGCTTGCTCGTGTCGACGCCGATCAGCTTGCGCACGAGCATCATTCGCCCCACGGAGCTCAAGCCGCTTTAAGGCTAGGCGACGCTGCTCGATGGCATGATTGACATCGCCGATGCGCCTGCGCTCAAGATGCCGGATGGCGCGCCTGCGCCGGCTCGCGGGCGCGAGCTGCCGGTGAAGCGCGCTCCACGCCGAGGCGGATTCCGCCGATCCTCCGGGCGTTTGCACCGCTTCCAGCGACCCGTAAAACGGCCCCCATTCTAAGCGCTCCACCGCCAGGGCTTCACGCGGCGTCGAACGTGAGACAATGTCGTCCTGATTCACCCACACAAAATCCACGCCGTAAAACTCGCGGTTGCCAATTCGATAGAGTGTGCGCCAAGCCGGCCTGCCTTGCGCCGTGGTTTGATGAGGAATCGGCTCGGCCCGGTGCGCTAACCCCACATACCGGCGCCCGTCGTCTCTCACCACCTCATGCAGCGGCTGGGGCCAAAACGTGCCAAGCCCCTTGGCGAGAATCACGCCGATCAACCCCACGATCATCAGCAGGGCGATTCCCAGAGTGACCCCGGTCAACCACATCGGAATCTGATCGAGTAATGGGTTTCGTCGTCGCCTGGCCGTCATCGCTAGAGGCCTTGAAGTTGCCGCCGCAACCGCAAGCGGATCAGTTCTGCGGCGGTGTTGACCACAAACGTCATCAGAAAGAGCAGGAGCGCGGCGACAAACAGCACGCGATAGAGCGTTTCCCCGTACGGGGCTTCAGGAATCTCGACAGCGATGTTCGCTGAGAGAGCTCGAAAACCATTGAAGAGACTCCAATCCATGACGGGCGTATTGCCGGTGGCCATCAGGACGATCATCGTTTCTCC
>CAYNXT010000033.1:0-14038 GCA_964401235.1 uncultured Planctomycetales bacterium | reverse complement strand
AGGCTACATCCGCATGTCGCTGACCGTGCCCACCGACCGCATCCAAGAAGCCATCACGCGACTCTCTCGTGCGCTGTGAAAACGAGGCCTCGTGGATCGTGACTCGTGCATCGTGAATCGTATACGAACCACGAATCACGAACCACGATTCACGAAACACACAATCCTGCATGTCTCGAGTGTTCATCGGCATTGGCTCCAATGAAGGTGATCGACTCCAGCTGATCTCGAAGGCCACACGCGCCCTTGGGTCGGTGCCAGGCATTCGCCTCGTGCAGATGGCAACCATCATCGAAACTGAGCCTGTAGGTGGGCCACCTCAGGACCCGTATTTGAACACGGTAGTTGAAATCGACACCGAGCAAGCTCCCGCCGAACTATTGCGCGTGTTGCAGGCGATCGAGCAGCAGCTTGGCCGCACATCCTCACCCCAGCGCTGGGGCCCTCGCCCCATTGATCTCGATCTCTTGCTCTATGATGATCGCGTGATTCACGAGCCGATCTTAGACGTGCCGCATCCGCGCATGCATGAGCGGCGGTTCGTCCTGGAACCATTAGTACAACTGGCTCCTGCGGTGATCCACCCTGTCCTGCACAAGACAGCTACTGAGCTTCTCAGCGAACTATTGAACCACTGAGCCAATGAGCACTTTTGCATTCCTATGCAAGTGATTCGAACGGTTCCTCGAATGCAAAAGGTTTCTGCTCGCCTGCACCAGCAGCGCCAGCGCATCGGCTTTGTGCCGACGATGGGCGCGCTGCACGAGGGGCATGGCTCTCTCATTCGGGCGGCAGCCAAAGAAACCGACGCGGTCATCGTGAGTATCTTCGTGAACCCGCTGCAGTTTGGCCCGCACGAAGATTTTCGCCGGTACCCTCGGTCGTTTGCCAAGGATGTCCGTCTTGCGCGCGAAGCTGGAGCGCGCATCATCTTTGCGCCTTCCGCAGAGCAGCTCTATCCCAAAGGCTTTCAAACGCGGGTGAGCGTGGGGGAGCTGGCAACGCGATGGGAGGGCGCGTCGCGTCCAGGCCATTTCGACGGTGTCGCCACGGTGGTCACGCTACTATTTGAAGCCACCAGACCCACCCACGCCTACTTCGGGCAAAAAGATTACCAGCAAGCGCGCATCATCGAGCAGTTGGTGCGCGATCTGCATCTTCCTCTGCGTATGCGCATCTTGCCGACGGTGCGTGAGCCTGATGGACTGGCCATGAGCTCGCGCAATGGGTATCTGAGCCCGTCGGAGCGTCAGCAGGCGACCGTGTTGTACCACGCGTTGTGCGCGGCGCGGGATCGCATCCGGGCAGGGGAGCGTCGAGCGGCGCTGCTGATTGAGCTGATGCGCCGGCTACTAAGCGAAGCCGATCGAGCCCGCATCGACTACGCCACGATCGTCGAGGCGCAGACGCTTTCACCCCTCTGGCGGTTGCGGGGGCGCGTCGTCCTGCTCGTCGCGGTGTGGATCGGCTCGACGAGGCTTATTGACAATTTTGTCGTCGACATGACATAATAGCCCGTCGGAGAACTACTGAGCCAATGAGCTATTGAGCGATGCTAAGGACAGTTTGCCGAGCAAAAATACACGGGGCGACGGTGACAGAAGCGAACCTTCAATACACCGGCAGCCTCACGCTAGATGCCGAGCTCATGAGGGCCGCGGAGCTGGTTCCGTATGAGCAGGTGCACGTCGTCGATGTCACCAACGGCGCGCGCCTGGTCACCTATTGCATTGAGGGTGCGCCTGGCTCCGGCACCGTGTGCATCAATGGCGCGGCAGCCCGGTTGATCTTGGCCGGCGATCAGATCATCGTGATCTCGTATGCGCAAGTCACTCCGCAAGAGCTCGAGCAAATGACCCCCAAGATCGTGATGCTGGATGAGCACAACCGCATCAAGCAGATTATGAGTGAAGGTGCGTCTCTTGATGCTGCCGTGTAATGGTGCGTGTCGGCCTCATCGGCTGCGGCACTATTGGGACGCAACTTGCCCTCGCCCTTGAGCGAACCTATGCGCGAACTGCGCGTCTGGTTGCACTGCATGATATCGATCGTTCGCGAGCTCTCGCACTTCACCATCGGCTTCGGATTCCTTCCCCAGTTGTTTCGCTTCCAAGACTCCTTCAGACCAGTCAGCTCATCCTTGAAGCCGCTTCGGTGGATGCCGCCGCGGCGGTTGTCCGTCGCGCGCTTCGTCAGGACAAAGACATCCTCATCATGAGTGTGGGCGGGCTCTTACTGGATGACCGATGGAGGCGGCTGGCTCACCGCTCCCGAGGACATGTCTATGTTCCCAGTGGAGCGCTCGCAGGGCTTGATGGGATTAAGGCCATGGCCGTTGGCCGCATTCGCCGGATTGCGCTGACCACCCGCAAGCCTCCTCGCGCGCTTGCCCTGGAGCGTTTGACGCGTCCTTCAATTGTGTTTGAGGGCTCACCGCGGCAAGTCATCCGAGCATTTCCTCAGAATACCAATGTGGCGGCCGCCTTAGCACTAGCCGGCGGCACGCGCACTCGAGTGCGCGTTCGCGTGGTGGCTGATCCTCGATTGCGCGCGAATATTCATGAGGTCGATGTGGAAGGCGATTGCGGTCGCATTCAGTGCCGCATTGAAAGTCGGCCGAGTGCGAATCCCAAGACCAGCGAGCTTGCGGTTCGCTCGGCCATCGCAACCCTTGGAAGAATCTTTGATCCTATTTCAATCGGGACATGAGGTTCGTTGCTCCGACCCGGCGTGGGCAACGTCGTTAAGACCGGACACAGCGTGGGAGAGGGGGTGACTTCTCGTGGCAGAAAAAGTTGCTAAGGTGGGGATTAAGAAGCAGGCAGGTTATCTCTACTTCGTCGACAAGCAAGGTGACATCTCCAGAGCCCGCATGGCTCGAGGGGGTCAGCGCCGACGCCGCAGCCGGCGGTAAGCCTTGGCTGAACGGAAACCCCTGCCGCGGACGTCCATGCGGCAGGGGTTTTTGTTTGAGACGACACCACAGAATCACCGAACTCCACAGAGACACAGTATATTCCTTTTCGAATCGTTATCTGTGTTTCTGTGGAACTTCTGTGTTATCCGTGGTGTGACAGGGCTATTGGGATGAATTCTTGTTATAATAATCAACAGTCCACTATGTCAGCCGAAAGTCCCATCATCATTCGCGGAGCCCGCGAGCATAATCTAAAAGATATCGATGTGACGCTTCCTCGCAATCGGCTCATCGTGGTCACCGGGCTTTCCGGCTCCGGCAAGTCCTCGTTGGCATTCGACACGCTCTATGCGGAGGGGCAGCGCCGCTACGTCGAAAGCCTTTCGGCCTATGCCCGGCAGTTCCTTGAGCGGCTTGAGAAGCCCGACGTGGATGCCATTGAAGGGCTCTCTCCGGCGATTGCCATCGAGCAGCGCTCAGCCGGCGGTAATCCGCGCTCGACCGTGGCGACCCAAACCGAGATCTACGACTATCTGCGGGTGCTCTTCGCGCGCGCTGGAGAACCCACCTGTCCTACCTGCAAGACCCCGATCAGTCAGCAATCGGCGCAAGAGATCGTCTCACGCGTATTAGAGTTGCCGGCGAATGCCTCCCTGACCATTCTGGCCCCCATGGTTCGGGGAAGAAAAGGTGAATATCTGGAGGTCTTCCGCGACATCAAGCGCCAGGGCTTTGTGCGCGTGCGGGTTGATGGCACCCTGCGCGACTTAGATGAGCCGATCCCACTGAATAAAAAACGCGCGCATACGATTGAGGTCGTTGTCGATCGTCTCGCGGTCGAGCCCGAGGCGAAAAGCCGTCTGACCGAATCCATCGAAACCGCCCTCAAAATCGGCAAAGGCATTGTAGTCATTAGCACTTCAGCTCAGGGCTCAGGGCTCAGGGCTCAGCCCCGAACCCCGAACGAACTAGTCTTTAGTGAGCTCTATGCATGTTCCAAATGTGGATTCAGTTTCGAAGAGCTCTCGCCCCGCCTCTTCTCCTTCAACTCTCCCTATGGAGCCTGTCAGACCTGCGATGGGCTGGGCACAAAATTGGAGATCGATCCGGACCTGGTCGTTCCGGATCGGCGCAAGTCGCTGCGTGACGGGGCGATCGAGCCGTGGAAACGCGGCGGCATGCACATGATTATGTACTACAATCGTCTGCTGCGCGAAGTCGCGCGCTTCTATCGCGTCAGCCTTGAGGCGCCGTTTCAGTCCTTGGACCGGAAGGTTCAGAAAATTCTCCTCTATGGCTCACACGACGCCATTTGGGACGGCACCTTTGAAGGCGTGATTCCCAATTTGGAGCGGCGCTTTCGGCACACCGAGTCAGACTACGTCAAAGAGGAAATCGCCAAGTACATGAGCGTGCTTCCGTGTCCGGCCTGCCGCGGCGCACGGCTCAAGCCTGAGAGTCTTGCCGTGTTGATCCAGGGCCGCTCCATCGCCCAGATGGTCACCGAGTCTGTCGCCGGCGCCCAGCGGTGGCTTTCAGCGGTGACGTGGAAAGGCCGCCAGCGCGCCATCGCAGAGCCGTTGGTGAAAGAAATCACCAAGCGGCTTCAGTTTCTTCTTGATGTGGGGCTTGGATACCTCACGCTCGATCGCACCTCAGCCAGCCTCTCAGGCGGGGAGGCGCAACGCATCCGTTTGGCCACGCAGGTAGGATCCGGGCTCGTGGGGGTCCTCTACATCTTGGATGAGCCGTCCATCGGACTGCATCAACGCGATAATGAGAAGCTCCTCAATACGCTCGCGCGGCTGCGCGAGTTAGGCAACACGCTCATCGTCGTCGAGCATGATGAGGCGACGATCCGCCGGGCCGACTATCTGCTTGACCTTGGTCCCGGAGCGGGCAAGCATGGGGGAGAGGTGGTGGCATGCGGCTCGGTTGAGGAGGTCATGCACTCTGAGCGCAGCCTGACCGGGCAATTTCTCACCGGAAAACGCTGGATCCCGGTGCCGGTAAACCGCCGGCCCTGGCGAAACCGCCCGTCGCTCATCGTGCGCCAAGCGGCCGAGCACAATCTGCAACGGATTGATGTGACCTTTCCGCTGGGCTGCTTTATTAGCGTGACCGGCGTTTCAGGGTCAGGCAAATCCACCCTGATCGATGAAATTCTCTACCGGGCGCTGGCACGGCAACTCTATGGCGCCAAGGAGCGTCCTGGCCAGCACGAGCGGATTGAAGGCCTCCAGCACATTGACAAAGTCATCGTGATTGATCAGTCGCCCATCGGCCGCACACCCAGATCTAACCCGGCAACGTATACTGGCGCGTTTAGTCCCATCCGAGATCTCTTCAGCCAAACGCCGGGGGCTAAACTACGCGGCTTTAAGCCAGGCCGTTTTAGTTTTAATGTCAAAGGCGGGCGCTGCGAGGCCTGTCAGGGCGATGGGATCAAACGCATCGAAATGCATTTTTTGCCTGACGTGTACGTGCGCTGCGAAGTGTGCAAAGGCAAGCGCTTCAACGAGCAGACGCTGCAAGTGGCCTACAAAGGCGCCTCGATCGCCGATGTGCTCTCCATGACGGCGGAAGAAGGCTTGCAGCTCTTCGGGGCGATTCCGGCCATTGCCGAAAAGCTGCGAACCATCGAGGCAGTAGGCCTTGGATATCTGGAGCTTGGGCAATCCGCAACGACCCTCTCAGGGGGCGAAGCGCAGCGCATTAAGCTGGCCAAAGAGCTTTCACGTCGGGCCACCGGCCGCACGCTCTACCTGCTCGATGAGCCGACAACCGGCTTGCACTTTGCCGACGTGGATAAGTTGCTAAGTGTCCTACATCAACTGGTAGACCATGGCAATACGGTCGTGGTGATCGAGCACAATCTTGAAGTGATCAAGACTTCCGACTACCTCATTGATCTGGGACCGGAGGGCGGTGAGGCAGGGGGGCGGGTTGTGGCGGCTGGTACGCCTGAAGAGGTGGCTGCTGCATCACAATCCTACACCGGGCAGTATCTGAAACCGTTGCTCAAGGGTCCTCGTGGAACACTCAGCTTGCAGCGCAGTGTCGAGCATCTAGTAAGATGCAGCTAAGCCGCACTTATTCTGTGTCTCTGTGGTGTCTCTGTGTCTCTGTGGTGTGTTCTGCGCCGTCCTCCGCGCAGGCTCAGGAACCAACTCCGGGCTCCGTAGCGGTTCAGCACGCCTTCCTTCGCGAAGAGTTTGACTCGGTGACGACGTTGGCTGCCTCGTTCCTGAGCGAGCACCTCGATGCGCCGGAGAAATCCCGCGTCTGGATCTGGTTGATTTTGAGCCTCGACCGGCTCCAGCGCGCTCAAGAGGCGCTCGGCGAGCTGGATCGTCTGAAGGCTCGCTTGCCGGTCGATGACCCGCTTCATGCCGAAGTGCTGTTTTGGGAAGGGGACATCAGCCGCCGCGCGCTGCTCACCGTGCGCGCCAAACTCGCCTACCAACGGTTGCTTGAGCGCTATCCGGATTCCACCTGGGCCACGCAAGCCCAGATGGGTTTGGGGTTGGTCTATCTGCATCAGCAAGCGTTTGACACGGCCCAGAGCTACTTTCATGAAGTCGTGCTACGGCATACCGGCACACCGGCGGCGAGAGATGCGTTATTACTGGATGGTATCTGTCAGCTCCAGCTCAAACGTTTTGCAGAGGCCCTGAGCCTCTTTGACACCTTAGCGGCGCAGGTCAATGACGATGCGATTCTTGGCGCTCAATTGGCCTTTTATCGGGGGGAGAGCTTGACGGGATTGACCCGGTATGCGGAGGCGATGCAAACGTACGAACGCGCCATCACGCTCGACCCTACATCCAACTGGGCCAGCCTGGCGCAATTCGGTCTTGGGTGGGCCCACTATCAGGCCGGTCGCTGCCGGGAAAGTCTTGACGCGTTTGCCAGGTATCTCGATGGGGCATCAGAGCGTGCTTCCTCCCCATCTGCGTCTGCTAGCCGAGCAGACTATCGGACAGAAGGACTGTTTGCGCAAGGGAGTTGTTTGATTCAGCTTGGCCGCGAAGAGGAGGCATTTTTGCGCTTTCAGGAAGTGCTCAAGCGCAATCCAACCCATCCGCTCGCACTCGAGAGTGGCCTCTTGATGGTCGATATCTATCGTCGAAATGAACAGTTTCAAGAAGCCAAGACATTGCTGCATCAGTTGCTGCGCCAGCCGTTGGATCAGCTTGCGCGGGCCAAGGTGCAAATTCGATTGGGCTCTGTGGCCCTCGATCAAGGGAACGCCACGCAAGCGAAGACCATCTTCCAGCTCGCCAACGCGATTCACGACCCCACTGTGCACCAGGCGTCTCTGAGCGGACTCGGAGATGTCGCGGTGTTCGTGGGGGAAATGGACCAGGCCAAGCAGTACTATGAACAGGCTATTATGATTTCAGATCAGACACCGCTGGCCAGCTCGTTGCGCTATCAGCTGGGGCGGATCCATCTCCAACTGGGCCACACCGATGAGGCCATTGCCATCTTTCAGCAACTTGTGACGGGCAACCATCCAGTGCTAGCGGATGACGCAAAACTGGCCTTGGCCTTGGCGTATCTGAGCCAAGATTATGATGCCGCAGCCCGTATGCTCTTAGAGACGCTGCGCCGGCAGCGACCCGGCAGTGTGTCAGCGGCCCGCGCGGCCTACTACCTGGCCCTGCTGGCTGTCGGCGGTGAAGAGGAGGAGCTCGCCAGAACGCTGTGCGAGGAAACGCTGGAGCGCGCTCCCAGAAGCGAGGAAGCCGTTGATGCGCGGTTATTACTGGCCGAGATACTGGCTGAGCGCACCTCCGATCGCGAAGCGATTGCGTGGCTCGGGGAAGCGTATCGCTCTACCGGGTTGCTGCGTCGTCATCGGGCCAAACTGGCCAAGCGCATTGCTGATCTGGCCCGGTTAGATCGTTCCTACGTGGAAGCGATCCGATGGTATGAGACGGCGATGGAGCTCATCCCAACGTTTGTCCCAGAGGCCACGTATTGGCTGGCCTCCTGCTACGAGGCCCAGGGAGATGCGAGCGCGGCGATGAAAACCTATCAGCGTGTCACACAGTCTCCGTGGCGGATGCGAGCCCGGCTCGCGATGGCGAAGCTCTTGGAGCGGGACGAACGGCTCCAAGAGGCCGAGGCGATCTACCAGGAGCTGGCGTCGGAATCCGGGCCGGAAGCGACGGCATTTCAGGAGCGGTTGGAGGAACTGCGTGAAGCGCGACATATCAAGGAGCGAGGATGGTAAACCGCATGATCCTCACCGCCACCTTCATGGTGGGGTCGGCCATGATCGGGATTATCTTGTATAGTCAGGTCGATCTCATTCATCGGGGCGGGCCGGTGATGATTCCCATTGTGATGTGCTCGGTGTTTTCATTGGCCATCACCATGGAGCGGTTCTACTACTTTGTGCGATTGCATGCCGGCAAGGATGTGGACCGATTCCTTGAGCAGGTGCGGCACATGGTCGAAGAGCGCCGGTGGAAGGAGGCCGAGGCCTCCTCCGAGCGATGGAAGGGGCCGCTGGCGCGCGTCATCCTGGCTGGCATCGCGGTGCGCGACGGCACGCCCCAGGAAATCGATGAGGCGATGGAAGAGGCCGCGCACCATGAATTGCCGGAAGTCGAACAGCATCTGCGATGGCTCTCGACGCTAGCACAGGTGTCAACGCTGCTGGGGCTCTTGGGCACGGTAACCGGGTTGGTCCGGGCGTTTCAGGTGATTCAGACCAAGACCAGCGCCGGCAACCCGGTGAGCCCGGGCGATTTGGCCGGCGGGGTCTGGGAAGCGCTCATCACCACCGTGGCCGGATTGGTCATCGCGATTCCGACTATTCTGGCGTACAATTACTTCGCCAGCCGCGTCAGCGATGTGCAGTTTCAAATGGAAAAAGCCGCGGCACTTGTCTCCGGATGGCGCCGCCATCAAAAATGAGATTGAAGCGACGGTGGAATGAGGCGGTCCCGGTCGATATCGCGCCGATGATCGACATTGTGTTCCAGCAGCTCATCTATTTTATGCTCGCCTCAAGCTTTATCGTCAGTCCCGGTATTCGGATCGCGCTGCCCAAAGCCTCGACCAGCCAGAAGCTTTCCGCGTCTAACCTGGTGATTACGCTGACCAAGGATCACGTGATCTATTTTGACGATCAGGTGGTAGGCTTAAAAGAGCTGCGCCAGCGGCTCAAAGGCGCGGGAAGCGGCAAGCCGGTGCTGATCCGCGCGGATCGGCATGCGTATGTGGATCGGCTCATCGAGCTATGGGATTTGTGTCGGGACACCGGGTTTCAAGAAGTGCACATCGCCACCCTCGCCGAGTAAAAAGTTAAGAGTTGAGAGTTGTGAGTTGAGAGTTCATGGCGGCGATTACGAGGTTCGAAGATATTCAAGCTTGGCAGAAAGCACGGAGTCTCGTTCGTGAGGTGTATGTGTTAAGTGGAGAAGGGTCTTTTGGAAAAGATTATGCATTAAGAGACCAGGCACGCCGAGCGGCAATTTCAATTATGTCGAATATTGCTGAAGGGTTTGCTCGTCGTACATCAAAAGAGTTTATCAATTTCCTCACTATGGCGCATGGCTCTGCCGCGGAACTTCAATCTCATTTGTATCTAGCCTCAGACCTGGACTATTGTTCTCAGAAGCGTTTTCGTGAGCTGTATAGTTTAACGGAGGAAGTGTCGCGCATGGTTCAGGGTTTTATGGCATATTTGAAGACGAACGCACAACTCTCAACTCGTAACTCTTAACTAACTAGGAGGCTTGATGATTACGGAGATCGGAATTGTGGCAGGAGAGATTTGGCATTTTTTGGATGAGCATGGGGCGGTGAAATTTAGCCAGCTTGCCGGGGGAATTCAGCGGTCCAAGGAGCTGATTCTCATGAGCCTGGGATGGTTGGCCCGCGAAGGGCATGTCATCGTGCGCCAGGAGGGGCAGGATTTTCATGTCCAGCTCCGACGCTAGAACAGTGGATAGTGGTTAGTGGATAGTGAAGAGTGGATAGTGGACGATGAAAAACTCTGCTGTAGTTGTGGTGTTCGTGACGTGTCCGACGAGGACGGTGGCGAGAAAGTTGGCTGCTGAGGTTGTGAAGCGGCGCCTGGCCGCCTGCGTGAACATCTTGCCAGGGATCGACTCGCTGTTTTGGTGGCAGGGGAAAGTGGATCAGGCCCGCGAAATCCTGCTTCTGATCAAAACTCCGCGAACGCGCGTTCCCCAATTGCGGCAGGCGATCATCTCGCTGCATCCCTATGAGGTGCCGGAGATTATCGCGCTCCCTGTCGTGGAAGGGCACCCGCCTTACCTCAAGTGGGTGATCTCAAGCGCCTCGACTTGACGGAACGTTTGGCCTCAGGCATACTTTATGCAGTGATCGTATAAGTTTTACATAACAACACGTAGGACTGGCGAAAGGGCAAACCTTGCGTGAGCAGGGGGCGCAAAGCCGCGGGTCTCATGAGACGGCCGGGCTACCGACCAAGCCCGGGCACCCACCGAAGTGGGTGGGCGCAGGGAGTGCCGGCACACGAGAGTGTGACGGCCGACCATCGCATGAGATTGCCGAGCTACCGAACCAGCACGGTTCGGTTTTTTATTATGGGAATGACTCAACGCGGAACCTCCTTAACGATTGTGATTGCGATGGCGCTCCTTGCGTCGATCGCGGCGTACGCCATTCTGATCGTGGCGACGGGCGCGGCGCGACGCGGCGGAGCTTTTCAGCGTCACGCCGTGGCACGCTATTCGGCGGAGGCCGGCATCGTGTGGGCCATGCAGCGGTTAGAGCTTCAACCCACCATGAGTTTTGCCGCCGGCAACACCGATTTGACCGTCAATGGAGCAGCCATCGACGTCATCGTTCCGGCCTGTGCGAATACCCCATGCGAAACGCGGCAGATTCAAGCCAGGGTGCACTTCTGATGCGACATCATGCGCAAGCCGGCTTTACCCTGATGGAGCTGTTGATCAGCGTCAGCATTATCGGTATTCTCGCATCCATCGCGCTGCCCCAGTACACCAAGACGGTGCAGCTTGGCCAGCACCGCGCCGCGCGCGATGTGCTGCTGACTATTTTTGCCGGCGAAGAAGCGTTCAAGGCGCTCAATAATGACCAGTATGTGAAAGTGCCGGCGGATGCGCCCTGGGCGGATATCTTTATGGACGACCCCAATACGAATGCCCCTGCCGGGATCACCTTTGCAGTCACCGAAGTGACCGCGGCAGATCCTACTGCCACGCCGCCGACCGTGGCCACCTTCAAGGCCGTGGCGAACAAGCCAAGTGTGGCGGAGTTCTTGACCGTTAATCAAACCAACAAGGTGACATGCAACTTGCCCGATATAAAACTATGTCCCTCGGGAACCATGCCACCGCCATCAACACCACCGCCATGAGACCTCATCAGCTTTTCAATCACTGTAGAGCGCATTCCAAAACCTTCTTGGTATTAGGGCGGGTGACGCCGGAGGTCGGGCGCCCATGGCGCGGAGTCCCGCCAAGGGTGGGACGAGCACCATGGGCTGCCGCAGGCGGCAGGACCCGCCTGAGGGGTTTTGGAATAAGCGCTAATTACTCCAAAGGGTTTACGTTGATCGAGGTGCTCATCTCCTCGGTGATCGCGACTACCGTCGCAGGCGGCACGATGATGGCCTTTGTGACCGCGGCCCGCATTGTCGGCCGGGGCGACAGCGCGGCCATGCTCGAAGCCTCCGCCTTGGCAGGTGATATGCTTGAGGATATCCGCAATCAGGTCGCGGCGGACTCCACCTGGTTTGCCGATCGAGTGAATCTGGGCTGGTGCGATGCGCCGCTGCCGCCAAGCACCAGCACCGAGTCCGTCTTGGGGCCCCCTGACGCAGAGCGCAGGTATCGCGTCGTGAGAGTCGATTGCACCGGTGATGGCGATACCAACGATCCGCAAGACTGTTTTAGTGTTGATGTCAGGGTGTGTTGGAATGGAACAGAGTGTCCAGACGCTGGAGCCGGATGCCCACCTACGCCATGAACTCCTTAGAACACACCACAGAAACACAGAATGCCACAGAGACACAGAGAACTGCCATGAACTCCTCCGTGCTTCTGTGGCCCTTCTGTGCCTCAGTGGTGTCCGGAGGCGGTTTTGCAAAACTTCGCTCAGAACGAGGTATTACGCTGACCGAGATTCTACTCGCCGCAGGAATCGCTCTAGTCATCATCGCCGGTATCATCGTGACCGACATCACCCGATTTCGCATCGAGCAAGAGGTCAATAAGCGTGCCGGTACGACCGCACCAGGGGAGCAGCAAGCGGCCTTGGCCACGATCCACTTCGCCAACGAGTTAGCGCCTGCCGATCGAGTCGTGTTGGTGAGCTCCTCTAGCTTGCTCGTGCGCCGCCCGCACATGAGCACGGACCCTTGCAAAAACCCCGTTGCTCCGCCTCCGACATGTCTTGATAACCCAGCCAACTACCAATGGGATCAGTATGTGCTCGATGTCCCTAACAAGACACTCAAGTTTTATAGTCATCTCAAGAGAAATGGATGTTCGGTTCGTGAAGATATGGCCATTCAGATTGAGCAAGTCACGTTTGACTATGTTGATGCGTCGCAACCGCCCCCAGGGGGCGAGCCCTTTGCTGCTCCCTCGCTGAAGGATAACAACCTGCTGAGCTATCTCATTCGCTGGAACGATGGAAAGAGTCCGGCGAGAACCCACGATTTTCAAGGCACGGTGGCGATTCGTGCTGCGCCCTATTCGGATGTCAATGCAGGAACGACAATTCTTGGAGAGGATTCGGGAACCGGATTAGCACCGACGGCGGTCAGCTCGCCGCCGGCCGCCTGCACGTAAGAGGGGAGGGAATCGCGATGAAACCTTTGAGCAGCTCGATGATGATCTTCGTGATGATGGGGATGTGGGTGCCTATCGTTCGGGCCGAAGAGGTCACCGTGACGACCTACTACCCCTCTCCTCGCGGGGTCTATGAAGAGATGCGGGTCACAGATCATGTTGGGATTGCCGCAGCATCTAGTCCACCCGGGGCGCTTGGGATAGGAGGGGATTTTGTGAATCCAACCGGCACGACCTGTCCGATAGGCTCCACCCCTGAGGATGTTGATGGGGATGGGACAGTTCCTGAAAATGGAGAATGTCGTAAGTGGGCGTTCCTTGCAACTCCAACCTCTTTCGCGGTAGGAGAAAGTAGTACTGCTAATGGAATTAAGTCGATAGTCCTAGGAGGGGGATCGGCCGGGGGAAATGGTGCAATAGCTCTGGGGGGAATTTTGACGAGTGCCGGCGGCCTTCGCTCCATAGCATTGGGCTCGAATGCTAGTGCCGAAGCTGATGACGCAATAGCCATTGGCAGTGACGTTCGAGCGTCGGCGGCAAATAACATCGCCATTGGGAAAGGGGTGTCAATGACCGGGACCGAATCCATTTGGAACAAGACCGCTTCCTCGCTCATGATAGGGTTTAACAGCAACAGGCCTTCCTTGTTTGTGGGTCCAGGTACGGGCGTTGGTACAGTCGGTCCTGTGGGAATCGGAACGATAACGCCGACAGCACAACTTCACGTTGTTCAGGAGACTTCCGCCGCTATATTTCCCTTGATAGTAGAAGATGAAATCAACGATACGACACCATTTGCCATTTCACAAATTGGGAATGTGGGAATCGGTACCGCAACCCCTGGCGATATGAAGCTGCGTATTCGAGCCGATGGCGGTAGCGCCCCAGGCGGTATTCTGAGACTGGAAGAATCAGATGGGACTCAGCTTCTTAAAATTACCAATACGGGTGTTTTTGATATGGGAGCACCCGGGCTCCGTGTTGGTGGCGATACCGCTCCACTGATCAATGGGACCGCAGGAGTCACGACGCGATTTACGTCACCTCCGACTATGCATTTTGCCGCATTCAATAATCTCACCCCTATGTTTACTGTGAACGGAACAGGTGACGGATTTTTTGCCGGCTAAGTTACCGCGAATGAGAAACTGATTAGCGTAGGTGATATCAGCGCCAATGGCAATATCACTGCTCTGGGAGATTTGACGGTTGGTGATTTCAACAATTTTACGAACGGGCGCCTGACAGTGCAGGGCGATATCAATGGCGAGGGGAACCTCGACGTGTTGAACAT
>CAYNXT010000032.1:0-14078 GCA_964401235.1 uncultured Planctomycetales bacterium | reverse complement strand
TAACGTCATGCGACCAAGGACCGCCGGCTCACCCACAACATTTGACAGTAACTCAGCATTGGTTCGCTAAGTAGGATCGCTTTCCGGAAGATCGGTGCCCACAGAAGGGGAATGCCATAGCTTTACCTCGCGTGACTGGTGCACTTGCGCCCCAATATGAGATGGTCTGCTGCCTTTCATCATGTACCTCAGTTATTGGGCGATTTTTCAGGAGATACCCTTCACGATCCCCCTACCCACCCTGTCAGCCATGAGAACATCTGAATGTCCATGGGCTATTTCGAACGGGAACGAGTGCAACCTGAGTTAACGACGGCGCGCATGCTACTCCGCAATCGCGCATTTCTAATCCGATCGATTTCTTGATCCGTGTAGCCTCCATCGCCATGCCAGAATCGTGCGGGACGAAACCCGTACTTTTCGGCGATACTGAGCATTGCGGCGATTCTGTCCGGACTAATATCACCCCTTCCAATCGAATAGGTCGAGTACAAGTTCTCCAACGCCAACAGAAGTGTCTCCGCAAAACAGCCATGCACACCTACAGGTGCGTTGAAGCGCCAGAAGGGGTTGCCCACAGGTACCTGTTCCCATAACCCAGGCCACTCAACTATCCCACCCTCATACACTAACAGATCATCTCTGACCCCGCGAATTTCCTTCAGAATATTAGCCGGATAGGACGCATCGCATACAATCGCGCCAGTCTTGAGCGCCTCAGGATCGAGAATTGTTGTCACGGCACTAGTGACGGTAATTACGATGTCAGCGGACGCTGCGGCTTCACTCGGCCTTCGATTAACCTCCACCCTATGTGAATCTACATTGAGAGTGCACAATAGGCGTTCGAGCCGTTTCTCATTCCTAGCTACCAACACCATGGAACCACAGCTCTTGACCAGCTCCCGGACACAAGCACTACCTATATCACCAGTCGCGCCAATGACGGCGACACGCGCCTCGCTAAGGTCTAAGTCCAAGACCGCGGCCGCCTTTCTAACACTTTGAATGATTACGGCGGCTGTATAGGTGTTTCCACTTGTCACAGGAACGTTAGACCTCTTCGCAATTTCGAGACCACCACTTCCAATGATCGATGTGAATCCACCCAACCCAACTATTTTGCAGCCTAAGTCGTTCGCTCGTTCGATAGCAGCCAAAACCTTTGAGATCGCCGCTCGCTCTGCCGTTACCATCTGGATCGGTAGTAATGGGCACAGCAGACCCCAACATAGAGCTCTCCTCTCAAGCCCAAAGAAATTGAAGGGGACACAAAGAATCTCTAATGGCGGTAGATGAAAAAGGAACCTCTGCACAAGAGGCTCTGGAAGATTTCTGTCCATAATGCTTATGTAACGAAGTATCCGCTTGAGATGTTGGTAGTCGGATGGGTGGATAACAAAGCCAAAACTACCTTCAGTGTCAGGGTTTGCCTGGGCGCTTCTAAGCAGGACTCGTCTCATAAAACTACCGTGTTAGATTAGTCCCGTTTCGCAACGTGTCTAAGAATCAGTCTGGCAACGGTCCTCCCGCTAGCAACTACGGTCGGGATTCCTCCGTAACCAGATGGCAGGCCGCTCCAATGTCCAACCAGAAATAAGCCATGGACACCAGTCTTTCCGGAAAAATCTGAGGCGCCTACCTGGTCAACTGTCGATGCCCATCCATACATAGAACCCCTGAAATTAGAGGTGTACTTAACCAGGGTGTGCGGCGTAGCGACTTGTCTCACTTCAATCCATCTGTGGACTCCTGGAATAAACTGTTCGAGCCTCTTGATCGTGCAATCAGCCAGGGACTCTTTGTATTCATCCCAAGAGGCTCGATCCTTATAAGGGGCTGCAAGAATTAGTTGTATGACGTGACAACCCTTCGGCGCGAGATTGCTTTCGCAGAACGACGGGACGTGACAGAAAAGGAAACCATCCATTGCCATATCGATTTCACCAGCCAGGACACCTTCGTAATACTCATCAATGTGACGCCGCTTCTGATAGGACCATATGCTGCAGTGATACTTTGCATCTCTTGAGATATCGCGGTTGATCCCAAGATGGACCATGAAGGCAGAAATTGTTATCGGCCGGTTGTCAAGTCGTTCGTGTTCCCCAGAGAACTCTTGATCGGGTAAGAGCCTACTACGAAGTTGAAACGGGTCGCAGTTGGCTGCAACTACTGTTGTCTTGATCTCAACCGGATACCTGCCAAGGCGACGGATCCTTACCGAATGAACTCGCCCCGCGCTATTCAACACGATCCTCTCCGCAGGACTCAAGAGTAGAACAACCCCTCCGTACTCGCAGAATCTCTCCAATAAGGCATCAGCGAATCGCTGCATTCCACCCCTTGGATAGTAGCCGCCATCAAAGATAAAGTCTCGATACAGGAAGGCCGCGGTCAATGCAGACGCCCTCGATGACGGTAGCCCGATGTTTCCGAGTAGCATCGCCCAGACCGACTTTAATTCCGTATCAACAAAAAATTCATCGAGGAGCTTTGAAAATGTTAAGGACTTCAATTCGAGGTACAACCTCAGAGGGTCCGTCTCGCTGATGTAATTCACAAATTTCGCGATTGACCTCGCCTCACGTGGAAACTCGCGTTGAAATTCATCCGTTGTCCTCGCTACATCATTATAAATAAACACGTCCCGATCTGGCGTAACGATCACATCAGACGGATTACACCGCACAAGACTCATTTTCTCCTGAAGTTCATGATCGGTAATCAGCCTGCCGATCTGGCCTGCTGGTCTGCAGCTCCCCAAGGAATGCGCAGCCGCATCGAAATAGTAGCTTCCTTTTCTGAATGAACTCGCGCAGCCCCCAACCGTGTAGTGTTTTTCAACAAGGACTACTTTTGCTCCTGCCTTTGCAAGATAATTGGCGCAGGTTAATCCGCCAATCCCAGCGCCGACGACCACCACATCGCACTTCTCTGGGAGGTGAACTGCCCTGGAACCGCCTAGCAGCCCAATATCAGGTTCGGCGACAGGAGCTAGATCTTTGATCATTGGTTTGAGAACTCAGAGGGTCAGCAGCCTCAAGGACAGTCCGCCATCGGCGATCACGGTCTGCCCACAGACCCAGGCAGACTCAGGTTTGACAAGAAATAGTACAACGTTTGCTATGTCATCAGCCCTTCCAAGACGACCCATCGGTGTTCCAACCAGACACAGTTGCTTCCGACGCCGGTAGCCCGGAATGGCGCGTAGCCCCTCTGTGTCAACCGGTCCGCCAGAAACGCCATTAACTCGTATTCCCTTTTCTGCAAGTGCAAGCGCAAGGTACCGGATAGCCGCCTCCAATGCCGCCTTGGCAATACCAACCGCTGCATACCCGTCCACAGCTCGTTGGCTTCCAAGACTGGAGATCCCAACAATTGAAGCCCCCCGCCGCATTAGCCTGGAGGCTCTTTGAGCAGATATGACCATTGCGTTGCAGTTTATGTTCATTACCCTGTTCAACTGCACCATACTTAGCTCTCTCACAGATTGAAATGAACCGAGGGAAGCGCAGTGCACAAGAATATCTAGACGCTGGAATACCTCATTGAAGCGGCTGAACATTTCATCAAGCTCAGAAGGATTCCCGACATTTCCTTTGAGCAACAACGACCGCCTGCCCATATGCTGAATACGTCTAGAAAGACTGGCTGCGGCGGTGTCATTTCGAAGATAGTTAATTGCAACATGAGCTCCTTCACTGGCCAATCGCATGGAGACTGCCCGCCCAATTCCCCGAGAGCCACCCGTGACCAATGCGACTTTCCCGATGAGACAACATCTAGACTTTAATCTCGCGCGTCTTGACATTGTCGCCGCTATGACGTCAATCTCTTCGTGCTTCACCAACGACCACACAGGCGTTATTCCCACCAAACGCAAATGCATTTTTCAATGCAACCCTAATTCGATGTTCTCGGCTCTTATTCGGCACACAATCAACGTCGCACTCTGGATCTGGCGTTTCAAAATTAATTGTGGGCGTAAGACGCCCGAACTTAACCGTTAGACAACATGCGATCGTTTCAAGTGCACTCGCCGCACCCATTGTGTGACCAAGCATTGACTTAACTGAACTGACAGGCATATGGTCAGTATGCGATTCAAATACTGCTCGAATTGCCGCACACTCAGTCCTATCATTGGCTGGCGTCCCTGTACCGTGTGCGTTGATGTAATCAACGTCAGATGGTTGTAGCCGAGCATCCTCAAGCGCCCTTAACATAACCTGTCGGACTCCCTCGACATTCGGAATAGTCATGTGAGAGGCATCGCAGCTCATTCCGTAACCGAGGACTTCAGCACAAATGGGCGCTTGACGGGTTAGAGCGTCCTCTAGGCGTTCTAACACCAGGATGCCAGCTCCTTCCCCCGAAAGCATTCCCTTTCGATTACGGTCGAATGGTTGACATTTTTCTGGAGCGACAGCAAGAATTCTATTAAACCCCTCAAACACAGTTCGAGAAAAGGGTTCAGCGCCACCTGCAAGCATGACGTCTGCTTTGCCTAGACGTAACAGATCGAAGGCATGGCCAATGGCGTAGTTCCCGGCGGCACATGCATTCGGGATCATCACATTCGGGCCAGTTAGCCCGAAATAACGGGCAACGTTCGCGCTAATCGTGCAGCTTGGATATTGCATCACACGCGAGGGGCGTATCCATTCCTCGCCTCGCTTCACCCAAGTGCTGTTGATATCCTCGAGTGCCTGAATATCCGCCATAGTAGTACCTAGGCACACACCGATGCGCGTATCGGCTGCCGGTGTCCCAGAGAGAAGACCGGCGTCTCCCAATGCCAGCTTGGCCGCTACAATCGCCATCTGGGCTCCGCGGCCGAGGCGCCGGGCCTCAGCAGAAGGCATAAACTGGAGCGGATCAAAATCGTGAACCTCGCCGCCATACTGAGTCGGGTACTCTGACGTATCCAGGTAACGAATCTTGCTGATCCCTGATCGTCCAACCAAGAGAGACTCCCAAAACGACTTCCATCCGATACCAATGGAAGAGACGACCCCTAAACCCGTCACCACAACCCGTGGGCGATTCATAGTTTCCCGTTGGACTTCGCCGACATCCCAAACTCACCCTTCGCCACCACACGATCGCTGACTTTTACCTGCGCATTGAAAATACCGGCATCCGCAGTCAACCGGATCGGCGTGACCTCAATCAGCATCTGGTCGCCAGGCCACACCGGCTCAACAAACCGTATTTTTAGGCTCCCCAGGAGATACGTGACGTCGCGCTGGGTCCGCTTGGAGAGGTGAAAAAAGATGATGCCGGTTTGCGCCACGGCCTCGCAGATCATCGCACCTGGCGTAATGGCTTTCTTAGGAAAATGGCCCTGGTAGAACCACTCGTTGCCGGTGAGGTTCTTGATCCCCACCACGCGAACGCCGGGCTCGATCTCCACCACGCGGTCCAGCATCAGGAACGGAAACCGCTGGGGGATGATGGCTTTGACTTGCTCAAAATCAAGCTGTGTCAGCGCCGTCGCCTCACTTAACATACTTTTTGGCCAATTCAACCGCCCGGTTCACCGTCGTGATCTTCGGCAAATCCTCTTCAGGAATCCGAATCTTGTACTTCTTCTCAATGGCCGCGAGGATCTCAAGGGCCATCATGGAATCCATCCCAAGATCCTCCACCAGATGCGCGTCGGGGTCGATCTGGTCAGCCTCCATCTCGATGATATCGGCGATGAGATCTCGGATTTCCTGTTCGAGCTGCCGGGTTTCTGGCATTACGCCCTCCTGAAAACCATCTTCAAATGGCGAGGCCGCCGTCCACGACGATGACCTGGCCGGTGATGTAACTTCCCGCATCGCCAAGCAGCAGCGCGGCCAACCGAGCCACTTCTTCAGGACGCCCGAAACGACCCAGAGGAATACGCTTCACAGCCTCCGCGCGCTGCTTCTCTGGAATCGCGCTGACCATCTCGGTATCGATGTATCCCGGAGCGATGGCGTTGACCGTAATGTTGTACCCTGCCACTTCTTTGGCAAGCGCCTTGGTCAAGCCGATCACACCTGCTTTGCTGGCGGAGTAGTTGACCTGGCGCGCCATGCCGGTGATCCCGGCCACCGAGGTGATATTGACGATGCGCCCGGAGCGCTGCTTCATGAAGGTAATAATCGCAGCCCGGCACGTGTTAAACACCCCTGTGAGATTGACATCGATGACATCTTGCCAATCCGAGGGCTCCATCATCATCAACGCTTTATCCCGAATAATGCCCGCGTTGTTGACCATGCCATCCAGTCGGCCAAACCGTTCGATGGTTTCCGCAACCACCTGCTGGGCGCGTTTGTTGTCTCGAACATCGGCCTGCAGCGCCAACGCCTCGCTGCCACCAGCACTGAGCCGCTCTGCAATTGCTTCAGCCTCGGCCGTATGACTCACATACGTAAAAGCCACCCGAGCGCCCTGGAACGCCAACTCCTCAACGATGGCCTGTCCGATGCCGCGGCTGCCTCCCGTCACGAGGATGACTCGGTCGTGGAGCTGTCGCGCTTCTCGCTCGCCGGCTGCACGCACAGAAATTGCGCTCACCGATTCCGCCATCACTGGATCTCTCCGATGACCAGCGCGGATGACACCCCGGTGAGCCCAAACGCGTTGATCATCGCATGTGGAGCGCTATCTTGAGCATGTAAGGAGGTTCGGCCGCGACGGCCGGCTGCAGGCACTTCGCGCAGCGCAAGCGCACCCACGGCTGCGGCCAGTTGGAAAGCAGCACCTGCGCTAAAAGATTCCCCAAGCAACGATTTGACGGTCGCAATCGTGAGGGCTGATGCGTGCGCCCCGAAGACCTTTTCAATGGCGATCTCTTCCATCGCATCCACCGCTTTGGTGGAGTTGGCGCAGGCGGCCACATAGTCAACGTCGCCTGTTTCCACATCGGCCTCATCCAGCGCTTGTCGCATGGCGCTCGTTGGGCCGTCGGCCGTCGGGTCGAACCGGTACATTGAGGAGGATCGAAACTGTGTGGCGTAGCTGCAGAGTGAGGCGTAAGGCGCAGCACCTCGCGCTGCCGCATGGGCAGCCGATTCCAGCGTGAAGAACGTCGCGCCCTCTCCGAGGAGCGTCCCACAGCGCCTCGAGTCGAAGGGAGCGTACACCGGTTGGTGCCCGTTGGGTGACGTCGCCAAGGATCCGAGTTTATAGAAGCCGAGGAACGTCTCGATGCACAGCTCCTCAACACCGCCAACGAGCAATGCTTGAACACGCCCAAGCTGCAACATGTCCATCGCGTAGCCGATGGCATCCAAACCCGCCGTAAAACCGGTGGCAATCGTCGTGTTGAGTCCGCGCAAGCCATAACGGATGGCGACTTGGCTCGCTGGAGAATTGATCACGGTGTTGGGGAAATGGGCGGGATTGACGTAGCGGGGACCCTCGCGCAGACCTTCTTTGTCGAACTCGCTGATCGAGTGGACGCTGCCCATGGTGGAGCCAAGCACAACACCGATGTCGTTGCGGTTGTCATCGGTGATGTCGAGCTTGGCATCGTCGATGGCGAGTTTGGCGGCGACGAGCGCGAGGAGAGTTGTGCGGTCTAAGTTACGAAGGCCTTTGGAGCCGAGGTATGGCTCAGGTTGGAAGTTGCTGATCTCACCGGCGTGGTGGCAGCGGTAGCGCGCGGTATCAAACAGGGTGATGGGTTTGATCCCCGACACGCCGGCGGCGCAGTTGGTCCAAAACTCCTCTTTGCCGATGCCGTTCGGAGCGACCACCCCGACCCCGGTGATCACAATGCGCTGGTTCTCAGGCTGTGAGTTCATGCGGCCGTCTTGTTGTAGCGAAGCGCCGTTTGCTTGACCGTCGTAATGAGTTTGGCGAAGGAGCGGCGCTGGTCGACGTATTGGATGCCAAGCTGCTCCATCGCCTGCTTATCCGATGCCTCCAGGTTCAGGCCGTAGACGATGACCTCTTTCGGGCGGTACGGCGATTCCACGATACGGGCGGCGAGCTGGCCGCAGGGGATCTGGTACAGCGAGTCAAAGTTGATGAGCACGATGTCCGGTTTGAAGGACATGAGTTTTTCCTGCGCCTGGTTGATCGAATAGGCGAACTCGACGCCGTACTTTCCGCCGGATCGGTTGGAATCAGTAAAGCAGTCGCCAAGGTACTTGGTGAGCCGATCCTCCTCATTGGGGAGAACTTCCAAGATAAAGAGCAACCTGGCTTCAGGCGCACCCTCCAACACCTGACTCTTGACAAGTGTCTTCATGCGCCGCTCAGTCGCGGAGAGCACCTCAATCACCTTCTTCTTCAGCGCATCCAGCCCGATCGGCTTGGCAAAGAAGGCGTCCACGCCGATCTCCTCCACGGCCTTCTTGTTCTCCTCATCAAAGGCGGTGATCACGAACGTCTTGGTCCCAGGATAGTCCTGCTTGATGCGCTTGAGCAGCTCGATGCCGTTCATGCCGGGCAGCTTGATGTCAATGAGGGCTAGCGCCGGCTGCTCCTCGGCCATGAGCTTCAGGGCCGCTTCGGCAGAGGTCGCCGTCATGAGCTGGTAGCCGCGGCTGCCGAAAAAGCTGCTGAGCGTTTCCAGCATCGACGTTTCATCATCGACCACCAAGATCTTGCCTTTGACGATCGCCTGCTGCTCGAGATACGCCTCGAAGTCCTCGCAGTCGACGTAGTACTCGGCTTCGCAGTAGTTGCGGATGTACCACGTGCGTTCGGTGCCGACCCATCGATGCTGGCTCTCCGGCTTGACCCGGCAGAGCACCTTGCCGTTCCCAAACAGAGGGCATTTCGCCGCCATCATCCTACCTCACGCGCTGCTGCACGAACTCCACGATCCTGCCGGCCAACTGCACCGCTTCCGAGGCCTGCCGTTCGGTATACGTTTCAAAGGGAAGGCCGGGAAACGCCAGGGCATCGGGATAACGCGTGGGGATGTAGTATTGATCGAGAATTTTCCCCGCATCGACCAACTGCCGAAAGGCGGCGTCATGGGACCCGCACGTTTCCACCAGTTGTTTCACAGAATGGATGGTCACGAACCGCTCCCCACGGTGATAGAGAAACGCCTTGAGCGCCAACTGCCCGCTTTGCTCAGCATGGAAACAGCTCTCCGCAAAGCACGCATCGCCTCGCAGGATCTTCGCCACCTCAAGCGCATGCTGAGCCTGCTTGAGCCATCGCTCGGCCTCGTCCTTAGGGTTTGGCTTCATACACGATCTTGCCTTCCCGTGTCACCTGCTCTGCGAATGGCGATGCCACCTCTTGTAAACGTTGCCACTCGTCTGGCGTGTACACGAAAAAATCGATCGCGCCAGGAGCTGTACACAACAAGGCAACTTCCTTGAGCCGATCGAGGAACGGTTGGTCGGTCGCCTTGATCACGACAAAGTCCAAATCGCTGAACTGATCCGCGTCCCCTCGAGCTGCTGAGCCAAACAGGATGACCTGCTGGGAGTGATATGGCTTCAGGTCTTCCACCACCTGGCGGACGCGCGATTCAATGGTCGTCGGACTCACGTGCGCCATAGCACCGTCCTAATCGGCGAAATCATCTTTTCAAAATCTGCGCAATCTGCGCACATCATTTCTCGTACTTCTTGATCACAAGCGCTGAGTTTTTTCCGCCGAACCCAAATGAGTTCTTTAACGCGAAATCAATCGTCGTCTTGCGGGCAACATTGGGCACATAGTCGAGGTCGCACTCAGGATCCGGAATCTCGTAGTTGATGGTCGGGGGGATCATCTGATGCTCTAGGGAGAGCGTCGTGGCAATCAGCTCCACCGCCCCGGCTGCGCCGATGAGGTGCCCGATCATGGACTTGGTCGCCGACACCGGCACCTTGTAGGCGTGCTGGCCGAACACCTGCTTGATGACCAGCGTTTCGGTTTTATCGTTGAGCGGTGTTGAGGTGCCGTGCGCGTTGATGTACTGGATGTCGGTCGGCTTCACACCAGCGTCTTTGAGCGCAATCTGAATCGCTCGGGTGGCCTGGCGGCCTGAGGGTTCGGGTGCTGTCATGTGGTAGGCATCGCACGTCATCCCAAAGCCGATGATCTCGGCGTAGATGTGCGCGCCGCGCTTCTTCGCATGCTCCAGCTCTTCCAGCACGAGCATGCCAGCACCCTCGCCCAGCACAAAGCCGTCGCGCTCCTTGTCAAACGGCCTGGAGGCGCGCTCAGGATCATCGTTGCGCTGGGACATCGCGCGCAGCATGCAAAACGCCGAGAACGCCTGCGGAAACACCGTCGCCTCCGCGCCGCCCATCAAGATGATGTCCAGCTCCCGCTTGCGGATCGCGTTAAACGCATAGCCCACCGCATCGAGCGCCGAGGAGCAGGCGGTGGCCAGCGAAAAGCTTGGGCCGTGCAGCCCGAGCTCAATCGAAATGAAGCTCGCCGGCGCATCCGGAAAGACGGTCAGCGCGGTGAAGGGGTTGATGCGCATCGGCCCCTTCTCCTTATAGACATCGTGCTGCTCAAGGATGAAGGCATGCCCGGCCATGGCCGTGCCGACCATGACTCCGATCCGCTCGCGGTCCTCTTTGTCCAGGTCCAGGTTGGCGTCTTTGACTGCCATCTTCGAGGCCGACACCGCCATCTGCGAGGTCAGGTCCATCCGGCGGGACCACTTGGGATTGATGTAGGCGCCGAAGTCAAAGCCGTTGAGCTGGGCCGCGAACTGGGTGGGATAGGGGGTCGGGTCGAACTTGATGACCCGCTTGATGCCACAGCGGCCAGCCTTCAGGGCCTCCCAGAACGCCTCTTTGCCCGAGCCGATGGCGCTGATGACGCCAAGCCCGGTAATCGCGACACGGCTAGGCGCTGCTGGCATGGGGGACTTGCTCCTTGGGATTGGGTCGCCTGGCGCGCCGCTGCAGGGGACGGTTCCACTGCTGGGCCTTGAGCCACTCGTCAATGTCGGTGCGGCGGAAGCGCCAGTGCTTGCCCACCTTGGCGGCGGGGATGCGGCCGTTCTGCGCCAAGGCGTAGAGAGTCGGCTTGGGGATCTTGAGGTAGCCGCGCAACTCCTCAAGCGTCAAGATGTCTGTGGCCTCAGCCGGTAGCATGTCGGAAAATAACAACTGTTGTTCTCAGTTGTTAATGGTTATTATACAGCCTTGAGAAGAACACAAGTCAAGCGGAATTTTTTGATGGAAATGGGCAGGTTGAATCAAAATTTAGTTGTTTAGCGTGGCGAAACAGGCAGGGTGATCTCAATCGTTGTGCCTTTGCCGACTGCGCTGGAAAGGGTTACCTCACCTCCGTGGCGCTCCACAATCCCTTTCACGATGGAGAGCCCCAGACCCATCCCCCGCTCCTTGGTGGTAAAGAACGGATCCCACACCTGGCGGCAGCGCTCCGGGCCGATGCCGCAGCCGGTGTCCGCAATTTGCAGCGTGAGCCGGTTGCCTCTGACCAAGGTAGCCACTCGTAGGCGGCCACCCCGCGCCAT
Source organism: uncultured Planctomycetales bacterium (assembly GCA_964401235.1). Taxonomy (GTDB): domain Bacteria; phylum Omnitrophota; class Gorgyraeia; order Aquiviventales; family Aquiviventaceae; genus CAYNXT01. Next base: position 2,641 of record CAYNXT010000032.1, on the reverse strand, counting down.
CGACTCCAGGCTGTTGAGCAGGAGGTTGAGCAGCACCTGGCGAAACTGCTGGGTATCGGCTTGGACTGTGAGCCCATCCCCTGAAAAGGCAGTCTCGACCTCAACCCCTTGCTTGAGGCACTGGTTGGAGAGCAGATCAAGCGTATCCTTCACCAGCGCAGAAAGTTGGACTGGCTGAAGGTCCAGCGGAGCCGGCTTGGCGAACTCTGAGAGCTGCTTGACGATGTCGCTGATCCGGTCGATCTCAGACTGGACCAAGTGAAAGAACTTCTCGCGAAAGGCCGGGTCCTTATACTTCTCTGGCAAATACTGGGCGAACGTCTTGATGGCCGCCAAGGGATTCTTGATCTCATGCGCCATGCCGGTGGCAAATTGCCCTGCCGCCGCCAGCCGCTCCTGAAAGAGGAGGCGGTCTGAGGCCGCCTTGAGCTGGGCGTTGAGCTTGAGCAGCTCTTCGTAGGAGCTCGCGTTCTCGATGGCGATGGCTGCTTCGTTAGCCAGCGTTGAAAACGCGTGCAGATCATCAGCGGAGTACATAGCACCTGAGAGCTTGGGCCCCAGCGCGAGCAAGCCGATGAGCCGGTCCTCCATCAAACCTGGGACCACGAGGGCGGCTCCCAGGTTGCCCATCTCCTCGCTGACTGCCGGCTCAGGACGAAGGGCCAGCTCATCCTCGTTCAACACCTTCCGGTACGCGAGCAGCCAACGGACCAGCGGATGATCAGATTCCAACCGATAGCGCGACTGCAGTGCTAGCCGCTTCGGCCCGTGGCTGGCCCACAGGACAAAGCGCTGATGCGTCTTGTCCCACAGAAACAGCGAGGCATGCGTGATACGCACCGACCGGCTGACGATCTTGGTGATGAGCTGGGCGAGCTTCGTAACGTTGCGCACCTGCGTCATGCCGCGCGCGGCATGCTGGAGGGTGCGCTGGTAGCGCCGCTGCTCTTTCAGGAGCCGCTCCTCGGCCTGGCGCCGCAGATACGCGTACGCAAACGGCCCCGCCGTCGCCAGCGCTGTACAAAGTCCTAGCGGGACCAGCCACCATTCCTGTCCGAACCAACTTTCAAACCACGACCTTCCCCGCCACCCAGCAACGAATGGAGCCCCAAGGACAAATAGGTAAATCGCCAGCAACAAGCCGGTTCGAGTAACCGTAACTCGGATATCCATCAACTGGTGCCGAACAATGGCATAGCCCATCGCAAAAACTAGCATTGAAACTAGGGGCAAAAGAATTGGAGGGATTGGCGTCCTATACCACGTCAGGTAATTCATTATTCCAGAAGCAAAACCAATTGACATACCCCAGAAAACCATAAGAATTTGTGCACGCCGTAAGCCCGAACTTTCATGAATAGCCTTAAGCAACAACACATGAGCAATGATTACAACGCCAACAAAGTGAACCACGTGAATAGGAAATATTGGTCCTGGCTTTAGCCAATATGGAAACACCAAGTGACGTGGGGCCCCGCCGATAGCGAACAAATCCGTGTAGATAGTCAGCGCGATGACCCCACCAAATACATAGTTCAGTCCATGCATCCACGAAGAAACCTTTTTCTGTACTAACTCTGTCACAAAATGAAGAAACGAAGCCGGTATAAAGGCAACTGGAATCATGCACGCCCTTAGAGAGAACTCTGCTAAGGCCCGTCCTGGCGCTATCACGAAAATAAAATAGAACAGAGACCAGATTGCCACTCCTGCAGAGAAGATACAGAACAGCCTTGCAAGCTTTAACTCTGGCTTTTTTGAGATCACATAGAATGTGAAGAGCCCAGTGGTAAAAAAGTTAAATAGACATGCGTAAGCATAATAATCGAGCGGAGGCCCCATCATACGGCCACCGGAAAGTAGAGTGTGACGCGGGTTCCCATCCCCGATTGGCTGGTCACGTCAATCCGTCCCCCATGCTCCTTCACGATGCCTTGCACCACCGCCAGGCCCAAACCAGTCCCGCTAGGCTTCGTCGTATAGAACGGCTCGAAGATATGCGGCAGGTGCTCCGGAGTGATCCCGCAGCCCGTATCCCGCAAGGTCACCTCCAAATCGCTCCCCTGGATTCTGGTAGCGACCTCCAGCCGTCCCCAGCCGTCCATGGACTGCAGGCTGTTGAGGAAGAGGTTCAGGAAGACCTGCTTGAGCTGCTGCGGATCGCCGAGGATCTGGCCGTGGCCCTCGTAGTCCCGCTGGACCTCGATGTGGTGGGCCAGCAGGTCGTTCGTCAGAAACGCCAGCGTCTCATCGATGAGGGTGGGCACTTGGACCGGCTGCAGCTTCGGGGGCACCGGCTTGGCGAACTCCAGGAGCTGCTGGACAATGCAGTTGATCCGCTCGACTTCCCCGCCGACGATCTTCTGAAACTTCTCCCTAAACGCCGGATCCGCTCCGCAGCCCTGCAATGACTCCGTGAACGTCTTGATCGCCGTCAGCGGATTCTTGATCTCATGCGCCAGCCCCGCCGCCAGAGTCGCAACCGCCTTCATCTGATCCGTCTTGCGGACTTCCACGAGGAGCTGCTCGCGCTGTTCCGCCAACTCGGCTGGAGTCGCCTTGAAGAGTGCGCGATCCACAAACGCCTGGATGCGGTCCCGGAGCGGGTTAAAGAAGATCGCGATAAGAAAGGCGACCACGA
>CAYNXT010000031.1:0-14323 GCA_964401235.1 uncultured Planctomycetales bacterium | reverse complement strand
GCCCGGCGCGGCAGGCAGGCGGAACCCTTCGTCGCCTTTTGATTCCAACTCCCGCGCAAGCTCAGGCCCCCCTGAGCGCACGATCCGGCCATCCACCATCACGTGGACGACATCGGGTTTGATATAGTTGAGCAGCCGCTGGTAGTGCGTGATCAGCAGGATCCCTCGCGCCGGGCTGCGTTGCGCGTTGATTCCCTCCGCCACGGTCTTGAGGGCGTCAATATCCAACCCGGAATCGGTCTCATCCAGCACCGCCAGCGAAGGGTTGAGCACCGCCATCTGCAAAATCTCCAACCGCTTTTTCTCTCCGCCTGAGAAGCCGTCGTTGACGTACCGATTCATGAAGGCGTCGGAAATGCCCAGCGCCTTCAGTTGCGTCTTGACCGTTTGGCGGAACTCCTTCACCGACACCTCCCCGCCGCGTACGCCTCGTAACGCCGCCCGCAAGAAGTTGGCGATGGTCACCCCGGGAATCGCCGTCGGGTATTGAAACGCCAGAAATATGCCCTGCTTGGCCCGCTGATCCGGCGAGAGGGCTAGCACATCCTCCCCCTTATAGAGGACGCGCCCGCCTGTGATCTGATATTTCGGATGACCCATGAGACAAAAGGACAGCGTGCTCTTGCCTGAGCCGTTGGGCCCCATGAGCGCATGGACTTGGCCGGCCTTCACCGTCAGGTTCAAGCCCTTGAGGATCTCCTTGCCCTCCACCGCAATGTGCAAATTCTCAACAACGAGCAAGGAATGAATGCCTGACTGTTCAGTCATCTCTTATCCTTTCTGAGCTTTGGTCGGAAGCCGTCGCTTCGCCAGATGTGCGGCCACGGTATATTCATTATCGAGCAAGCTGGCCAGCGTAGTTTGATCTAAGAAACCCTGAATGAAATTCGTCAACCCGGACCACACCGAGCGGATCCCGCAGTCGCTAAAGTGCACGCAGACGGCTTCATTACCGGTAAACGACTGGCAAATATGATCCGTGGTTTCGACCGCTCCGAGTGCGCGAATCACCTCACCGAGCATGATTTGCGGCGGCGGCCGGTTCAGAACATAGCCGCCTTTGAGGCCTCTGACGCTGTGAACAAGGCCCGTGCGGGATAAAATCCGCAAGAGCTTCTCCGCGTAGGCGCTGGAAATCCCCTCTTTGCCGGCGATCTCCTTGACGCTGACAATCTGCCCCTCCGGCGACCTCGCCAACTGGAGCAGGCAGCGCAATCCGTACTCTTCCTGAGCGGTGATTTTCATCCCACGCCCTGCCTCAGTCCCGCCTGTTGGCGGGGCCGCGCAACCACTTCGGGTATAGTTATCCGGCTGGAGGTGGTTGCGCCAGCCGAAGGCTGAGAGGCGGGGCGTGGGATCATCCTAGTTAAATAATACGATAATATGACTCTTTAGTCAAGTATTCAGGAATAAAAAAACTCCAGCGGCAGCGCTATTTCAACCAATTCTCCAACGTGAGTTCAGACAGACGTCCGAAATGCGCTTGGTTGTTGGTCACTAACGTGGCGCCCTGGAGGTGGGTCATCGCGCCGATCAGCAAATCTGCATCGTCAAGCCCGGCCCCTGTTTCTTCAAGCTGGGCCTTCCATCGCCCAAATAATGCCGCCACGCCCTCGCTTGTGTGCAGCGTGATGATGCGCTGTTGCAGCCGTTCAAGCGCGCGGAGATTGTCAACTCGGCGGCTGGATTTCCAGACGCCATAGGCCAGTTCACACGCGGTAATCACCGTAATCGCGACATGCTGTATGCCGGTCTGCACAATCCGCTGCTCGATGCCGCGGTGCCCTCGCAGCCAAAAAACGCAGGTATCGGTATCCAGGACAAACCTGGTCATGGGAGTTGGCGGGTTCTCCAGCGTCGAGATGACCGGATATCCGATACGATTTCTTCGGCGCTCCGGGGTTCTTTCCATGCTCCGCACAATCCTGTGGAGGTCCCGGAAACCGTCGTGGGAGGTCGCCGAAGATATTGATCAACCAGCGAGATGACGATCACTTTCAGCGTCTTACGGTCAGCCGCCGCATGGCGCTTGAGCTTGGCGTGCAATTCATCAGGCATTTCCACAATAAGCTTTGCCATGAGCATCCTCCAGCTCACTCAACAGTATCACAATATTTAAATATTGTCAATCGTAACCAAAAATTGCCTAGTACTGTGCCCTACGCATGAGCCCTTGCAGCTCCGGCGAATCGAGCCGGCCATTGGCATTGCCGTCGATCTGGCGGGCGTCCGGGCCTTTGAGGGCGTTGTTGACGGCAGTCACAAGCTCATTGATAGCCACTTTTCCATCTCCGTTGCGGTCGATGGCCGCAAGCTGCGTAGCGGTTGGAATGCGGTTACCTAATGTGAAATTTATCGCGAGGACCAGCTCATCAACTGTCACACGGCCGTCTCTGTTGAAATCTCCTAGGAGAAAAGGTCTGTCCCCTGGTTCGGGTAACACTTCTACTACGTCCTGAATCTGTAGTCCATCACGGGTGGTCACGACAAGTTTGAGTGCATAAAGATCATCTAACTGAAGGTTTTTTATAGACCATGTCCCGAGAGGACCATCGAGGATAGGGGTATGAGATGGCTGTCCAATAGGAACCCACTGTTGCGGATCGCGGCCTCTTCCATAAAACAAGGCGTACTGCGTAAAAGTCCCTTTAATAGCAGTTGCCCTTCCACTAATGGTAATCGTTTCTTCTCCTGCGCCTCCAATGCTTTCGTGATGGCCTGGTCGGTCAATCCGAACGAACATCCACAATGGGATAGCATGAGCGGTGGCAGCTTTGATAATCTCCATTGCATGCGGCGTGCCATTCTGCACATCTCCATCATCGTCATCCAGCACCAATACATCTGCCATAGCGGCTGGAATATTTTCAGAGTTCGCCTGGAAGACAGGAATAATAAGTCGCTCGGCTTCTCGAGCCCCCTGAGTGGGACCGAGCGTTGCAATCAGGCTTTTTCGAAGGCGCCACGCAAACCCCGCCCAGGCTTGTCCCATTTCATGGGAATCAAAAGCTGGCTGATTACTAGGACGATAGTAATAGGGGTATTGGTAGGAATTCTCTGCGGTCCGTACGATTGTTCCTGGCCCTTGCCATCCTTCCCCGATTAATGGTTGGCCTGTAGCAAACGTTGCCAGGAGATCTCCCCAGCCCTCAGAAAGCTCATAAGTAGTAATCCCGCCAAAACGGTCATCGATAAAGTGGCCATACTCGTGATAGATCGCTGTATCAAAAGCGGCGTTGATGCAGCCGCCTCCTGCGCGGGGAAAGCGGATAGATACTTCACCAACATCATCATAGTAAGCGCCGCATTGCCAGTCGCCATTGACGTTAACTGTTAAAGGAATGTCAATCGCCTGCGAGTTGGGTAGGCGCGCCTGAACCCAGTCATGAATGAGGGTGGCGTGGTAGTAGCCGTTGACTTGGGCGGTCAGCGGTCCATCGGCTCCTGTCGGGTGAAAGAAAAACTCCAAGAACGTCCCCGGTATACCCAGGAGGTTGAGGATGAGGTCGGAGCTCGTCACCGAATGAACATTAGCCCATCGGCCACTGAGCTTGGCCGAATAGATCGCGGGTTGCGGAGGTGCCGGTAATCCGAAGAGACCAGCAATATTAGAGTACCCATTTTGGCCACTTGAGGCTTTAATGTGGAGATCTTTAAGCGCTAAGAGGTCGAGATTGGAACCGGTCGTAACCGGATCATATTTGACCCCTCGGCCGCGTCCACAGACCACGACCAATGACCCTGGGGAATATTCAGGTGATGCGAACTGGGGAATATTCGATTGATGTTGACAGTTATTGTCGCTTGCGCCATATCAAGTCCCAACGCACTACCAGCTGCTTGCATTGTATTTATCTGCTGAGAGGTCCCCGATGGCAGGATAAGATCCGGAAAGAGGCGGACCGAGCCCGCCATAAGCACGCTGCGGCCTGGTAACCGCTTCACACGAAAGGATGCCAAACTTCCTTCGACCACTCGCCCCTCAGCGGTTTGCACAAACTGGACAGTGATCATGGGTGGCCGTGTTCCTTGGGCTGGAATCGTCGAGGTATAGTGCAGCGCGAGCAGATTGAGCGAAAGCCCCCCGATCCACTCGGGATGGGCTTGCAAATATTGACGTACGCCTGTGACAACTTGGCTCTCTGTCTGGGGCCAACCGGTAAGCTCTTCCTGGAGAATCTCTTCGCGCTGGAAGCCTCCTGGTGGAAGTGGTTGTTTGTATCGTCGAAGGACCTGCGTTGTGCCTTGTGCCTGCCCTTCAGTTTTCGATTCTATATCTGGATCGCGAAGTGCCCAGGCGATCGGTGTCACACCCAACGTGGTGAGTGCGACTCCCCAGACCAATAGAGAATTAATGCTCAATATTTTCATGTACCTACTGTTGTTTGTTATCAGATCGATTTTCGAAAACAAAAATCCGGGCTACCACATCATGCTCGGTAGCCCGGCGACCCCAAATCTTGCTTCCTGCGAAGCAAGAAGCCTGGGGGCCCGTAGCTTTGCGCCTCCCTGTTCAGGGGAGTTGCCTTTGTCGTCTTCTAAATTGTGTAACTCAACCCTACCTGATGTCGGTACTGAGCGTCAAGCCCACTAGAGAAATTGCTCCTCTGCTAGCGATGGATGAGGACGACGGAGGCCTCGGCCAGGCGGCCGAGCTGGTCGCGGACTCGAATGAGAAGGGTATTGCGGCCGACCCGGCAGCGCGCATACGGCACCGTGCCGACAATCCGAGTAAAATCCCGATTTGTGCCGGGGCGCGGAGAGAGGAGCGGCTGGCCATTGAGGTAGGCACGGACGATGATGGGTCGGCGAGCCCCCCGCATGAGGACGCTATACCCTAGCCCTTGAACCGGCACCGTTGAAAACGAGACTGGCGTTTGAACATCCAATCGCAGCGCGGGTGGTCGAGACGCACGGCTCATGAGCGCCTGCAGCTCAGAGGAGTCGATGACGCCGTTGGCATTGCCGTCGATCTGGCGGGCATCCGGGCCTTTGAGCGCGTTATTGACCGCCACGATCAGCTCATCAACAGACACGCGGCCATCGGCATTTCGGTCGGTGTGATCTAGAACGCGCCGCCTCAACTCAGGATCCTGCTGCTGATCCAGCGCACACCCGACGGCGCTCACCAGCTCATCGATGCGGACGAGCCCATCATCATTTACATCACCCCAGAGCTTGGTGCGGACGATCCACGTGGCCTCTTGTGAGAGAAACGTCCCAGGGCCACGATTGCGGACCATGGGGGTGAGATCTTCGACCGCAGCAACCAACGTATGGTCGCCCCCTGGTACGCTACCCGCACGCATAAGATAGGAGGCGCCTCCTGTTTGCACGACTGTACCGTCCAGCTTCCATGTTACCCTTAACGGTCCGGTCGACGGTTGGAGCGCGGTCACGGCGAAGCGCTGCTCTGTTCGCTGTGCCATGTCGACGCAATAACTGGTGACCCCTGCGCAGAACTCCTGCGGGCTGAGGGCTTCAATGGGACGCGCAAAACGGTAGATTTCTTTGATCAACGCCTCGCCATTCACCACTCCCCACGGCGCATCTTCTGAGGACAGCTTGCTCTTGCACATCGACCGAAAGACCCCGCGTTCGTAGCCCATGGCTCCTTCAAACAATCCAACAGCCGAGGAGGGGCAGCGCGTCGGGAGAGGCTGCGTGGAATCAAGCCACGTTTTCCATTTGAGAAATTCTGGAGCCGTAATCGTCGTCACATTGGGAAACCCCGGCTCTTCTCCCCGGTACATCCCCTGACCCCGCTTCACACATTCGTCTGCCAGCCCTCCGAATGAATGGCCAAATTCATGGGCTAAGACCTTGGGACCTTCTACGTCGTCGGACATTGCCACGACGCTGGTAAACGGCACCGCGCCGGAACAGCCTCCCCGCACCGTATCGTTGACGAGCACAAGAAACAAATCGGCTGGAGCCGGCGCGTTGGCCGCGGCGTTGAAGATTTTCGCCCCACTCCTGGTATTCGTGCCTCGATCGCACGCCGCATCGTATTCGGTATCCAACACCGTGCTCCGGCAGCGCGGAGGATTAAACAGTGGCGCGGGCCGATCCGCACCCGATTCAGGGCTGACGACATCGACGCGATGCACGTTGAAATAGGCACGGTACTCGCGCAGCGGACTTTCGCTGAACAAGTGCTGCACGGCTAACTCGACATCGCGCCGGTACTTGGGGAGCTCGGCTTGCGTGTAGCCGTCACCCAGAAAGACCAGGTCGATGCGATGCGCCGGATCCCCCGTGTTGAATTCAGGCAAGGTGGCGCCGGCGAAACGACAGGTGGCATCTTGAGATGGGGATGCCGTGCAAAACGAAGAGACAGGACACTCTTGCGCAGCACTCTGCGCTGCCAGACCCCACCACATGAGGGCGACCAGGGGTAGCAAATAGGGAGACGGCCGTTTCTTCATTTAGGGAATCTCAAGCGTGACACTGCCCATGAATTCCAGCGCCTCCGGAGGAAGGGCGATTGGTCTATCAGACTGGATCGCCCCAGTCGTAATGGAACGGGTCAAACGAAAGAGTTTCAGGCGCACGATGTGAGAGTCCTGTGGCACTCGAATCAGGAGCGTCGCGCCCTCCTCAGGCAAGCCCGAACGTCCACGAAGGTTCGGAATCGTCGTGAGAAAACGCGGTGTGCCGGCTGCGTCTTCGCCCAAGACCACCCAAGATCCCACAAGAAACTCTGGAATTCGAGGTCCGGGCATTTCACCAGGACGAATTGACTGTTGCAGGAGGGCCACCGAGCCGCGGTCCACACGCACCACCAGTTCAACAAATGATGGCGCGTCCTGCCCCCAAGCCACCGCCGGCCAGGCGATCAGAACAAGCACAAAGAACGAGCGGGCGCAACGTCTCATGGGCTGATCGGCATCTGCATCGTGCGCGTCGTGACGTTCGTGCCGTCACTCACTTGAAAGGTCACGGTGTGGGTGAAAGCACTGGTAATGGGTGAAGCGGGCGTCCAGAAAAACAGATAGGTCTTCAGGGGAGCCCGTGTCCCGTTGAGCACTTGGGTAATCATGAGCTCATCGGCCGATGAGATCAGACCGTCTTGGTTGACATCCGCGAGCCATTTTTGCTCCTGCGTGAAGGTGCGCGTGCCGGCTCGATACTGTGCAATATACGTCACGTCGAGACTAGAGAGCACGTTATCTCGGGTGACATCGCCGAGCGGTAAAAACGCCGCGTTGCCAATGAGCACGATCGACTGAGCCGTAAAGATCAACGGATCGGGATCGGGGTCGCTACCCTTGACCCGAAAGACAAATGAGCCGCCTGAGCTCACCGAGCCGCTGGCCGCCTGGCAGACTCCAAACGGTGAAGGCTTGCATCGGTCTACCGTCACTGTAGGCGGGGTCGGGTCGATCACCGTAATGGCCATCGGGTGCGGCGCCGTGAGGCTATCCGCGTCTGTCACGACACAGCTCATCGTGTAGGGGGCCGTTCGCCCCTGATTCTTCGTGGGCGTCCATCGAAACAGCCCGCGGCGTTGGTTGTTCAGCGTCACATTCACCAGGATCACCGCATCAGCAATGTTGAGAACCCCGTTATCATCCAGGTCCGCCAAGATTCGCTGGGTGGCGGTCGGCGTTTGGGTCCCGAGGATAAACTTCGTCACCAGCACCGTATCCGCTTCGGTGAACTGCCCGTCCGCGTTCACATCACCCAAGAGGGTCAGCGTCGCGCCGGTGGGAAGACCGCTCATTGTCAACGTGCGCAGATTCGCATCGGGGTCGGTGGCGACAAACAGCACCTTCAGAGCGGAATTCTCAAGCACGGAGAGCGTTGAAGGCGGGGGCGGAGCGAACACGGGATACTTTGGAGGCAGAGGCACCGGGCTAAACTGTGCCGAGCCGGTACGCTGCACGTCATGATGCAGCGTCGGCCAGGGAGGCGGAAACGCCGCTTCAGCCCGTCCGACCAGATCGAAACCATGAATGGTCCCATCGATGGTGCTAGCCAGAAACAGATTCAAGGCCCCATTGCGATCTACGTCTGCCACGGAGGCGGTTGTCAAGGCCCACGCGCCATCGATCGGAATGGGCCACCCGTCTACGGGGCGCCCATCGTGATGCCAGGCGTAGAAACGCCCGTCGCCGAAGCCCCCTCCGACGATAACTTCCGGCAAACGATCGGTCCCTATTCCATCCAGATCGGCTACGACCGGCGAGGAGAGAAACACGAACCCTCTTGTTCGCTGCGGCCAGCCGGGAACCGGCGTGCCGTTGCTGTGCCAGGCGTACACATTGCCAAACGCGGTGACCGCCAAGACCTCAGGCAGCCCGGTCCCGTCAAGGTTCGCGACCGTCGGAGAGCTGCGAACCGAATTAATCACGTCCGTGCCGATGTTCACCGGCCACCCGGACAGCAGGGCGCCTGTGCTGCCTTTCCAGACATACACCTGCTGCCGCGCTGCGACGACGACCTCGGCTCCCACCTGGCCATCCAAATCAGCCAGAGCCGGCACGCTATCTGAAATGAGGGTGGTCGTCGTCCTCGGCCATCCAGGGACTGCTGCGCCGTTAAACCGCCAGGCATAGACCCGGCCTGTCGCGTCATTCACCGTCGTGTTCACGACAATTTCCAACTTGCCATCGCTCTCAAAATCGCCGACCGCAGCCGGAAGGCTTGTGGTGTCCACACCCGAAGGAAGCAGTTGCGGCCATCCAGGTGTGGAGGCCCCATCTGCGCGCAATACATCCACGCGAGCCGGGTTGGCTCCCACAGCTTCCGAGGTCGCGATCACTTCAACCGTTCCATTCCCATCCACATCAGCCAGTGAGATCCCAGCCGGAAACGGATCGGCGGGGCCAAAACTCGGAAGCTGTCGCGGCCAGCCCGCAACCAGATCAGGTTTTCCATCACTATTGCGATCATCATGATGGAAGGCGTAGACGGTGCCGTCGGCAACGGCGATGACAATTTCCAGATCTTTCGCTGGATCGCGATCTACGTCCGCCGCAGCGGGCGAGCCAATGAGTCGAGCCTGCCCTGCTACTCCCACCGTTACTGGCCAGCCGGCCAATGGAGTGCCATTGGAGTTCCAAGCATGGAGTGTCCCACACACATCCCCAATAATAATCTCCTCATCGCCGTCACGATCCAGATCAGCCAAGAGCGGAGCAATGGTGCCAAAGCCGCAGGGGGTCGAAACCGGCCACCCGGGCAAGGTCGGCACGAACGAAACGCGCACTGGAATATCCGTCATCGGAAACCCGTTGGTGCCGCTCACGCGCAGACGCAGCGGCAGCGCGCGCAGCTGGGTCATCCAGGTAATCACTTGCAGTTGATAGGTGCGTGTCGCGCGCTGTCGAGGCAAGGTGAGCGTACCGTAACTCTGCGTCGCGGGGGAAAGGACCTTGACCAGCGATGGATCGTCGCTGATGAGCGTGGCCGAGAGCCCTTGGGTAGACAGCCACGTGTTTTCAATGGTGACGGTCAGGGGAAATGCCGCCTGTCCCACCTGGATATTCTGGACCCTGCCGATCGGCACCACCGAGACGTGTTGGCGCGGCTGGGCCTGAACCGCTTGGAGTGCGTCAAGCCGACCAAATCCACTGAACGTGTCTCGCCCGGACTCTTCCACGTCAATGGCGCTGCTGCGCAGCGCGGCTCGCACATCTTCATTCGTAAACGCATCGTAGCGGCCGTTGCCCTGCCCGTAATCCACCGTAGCCGATTTGCCGTCAACCCCGACATCCGAGTAGGGCTCGCCGGCATTCCAGACCCCGTTGCCATTGACATCCGTAAACGGCTCGCCCGGATGAGATCCAAGCACGAGTGCTGCTCCACCGGAAACATGGGGAGCCGCCATCGATGTCCCTGAGACCCTGACATACTGTTCGGACCCTGGCACCCCAACAAGCGGTCCTAACGTCGTTCCCGCCGCCCGCAGCGAGAGGATGCTGTTGACGTTATCAAGTCCCAGGCCGCTCGTGAGCGGCTCGCTGCCCCCTGGAGCCACCAGGTCAATCCGTTTTCCGAAGTTCGAAAAATCGGCCTTGCGCTCCGCATCGGTGGAAGCCCCGACCGCGATGACGTTGTCAAAGCAGGCGGGACAAAACTGCGGACTGCCGTCGTCATGCTGAAGATCCATCGAGCTATTGCCGGCGGCGAACACCGAGACGGCCCCCAGCGCCTGGGCATAGTTGAGCGCGTCCTGCAAAACCGGCAGATCGAGGTTATCTGCAGGATCTCCCCAGCTGTTATTCAGGATATCGGCTCCCTGATCGACGGCATAGCGCAGGCCTGCCGCGCCGTCGGCCGAGGAGCCCTGGCCCTGAGCGTTAAGTATCCGAATCGGCATGATCTTCGCCCCGGGGGCGACCCCGCTGATGCCTTGATTGTTGTTGCGCAGCGCTCCGATCGTTCCGGCGACGTGCGTGCCGTGACCGTGCTCATCCTTCGCATCGCGATCAGGAACCTTCGCCTTGCCCGCCGCGCACGGCCCTTCCGTCTCACCAACATACTGATCGCACGTGGTGAAATCATAGCCCGAGACATCGTCCATCAGGCCGTTGTCGTCCGCGTCGATTCCATCCAGATCCCCGCCCTGCCCGCTCGACGTGAACTCAGGCCGGCCATTGCAGTTGGCGTCTTCAAGGCAGTCGAGGCGACCGTTGCGATTTTGATCTTCTCCCGCGTCAAGCCGACCGTTCTTGTTCAGATCTTCGCTGTTGACCCACACATTGTTCACCGATCCGCTCCCGGCAATATCAGGATGGGTATAGTCCAGACCGGAGTCGACCACCGCCACCACCACCCCGGTGCCGTCGCTGACCGGCCAGGCATCCACCGCGCGGATGCGCTGGAGCCCCCAGAGATTGGCGTAGGATTGACCAAACGCTCCGGTGCTCCACGTGGTGCCGTTTGTGGAAACGTAGGGGTCGGTTGGAAGCGCCAGCGTCCGAAACAGATAGTTGGGATGGCAGGCGGCGACGTGGGAATCGGCCTGCCATTCTTTGCAGGCCTCTGCCGGGTCCATCGTCTCATCGACATCGACGACATACCAGTGAAAGAGCCCTTCCGGCATGGCGCTCGTGCCGTTGGCGCGCGCGGCGCGCTTGCCGTACCGATTCCGCACCGCCCTCACCTTGGCCTGCTCTTCGGCTTGCAATGCGGCGACCGTTTCTGAGTCAGGGGAGGCCGGTTTGCCGGATTCCTGACGAAAGATCGGCGCGCGGAACGTGGCATGGTGCTTGTCGATGAGGCGATCGAGCGATGAACTCGCGTCAGAGGTGTACGTCGTGGAGGAGCGCCGGAACGCTTGAGCGCAGACGGCGCACATGGTCACGGCTTGCTTCTGCTGTGACAGGTCGGTTCGGTGGTTCAGCTTCATGAGGAGCTGCCCCTTGACGGCGTGTCTGGTTGGCAGCCGCACGGGAGCGTCCACGATCTCGCGAGCATCAAAGGCGGCAAACAGCTTGGAGGATCCGGCCGCAAGTAGGAGGAGCATCAACGAGAAGCGAAGGCACTGTCTTAAGAGGAAGCGCTTCCTCCAGATCGCAAAAAAAGTCGGTGGACGGGGGGAACGCGCGCGATGAGCGCAGCAATGCGGCATGACACCGGTCTCCTCGGTGGGCTGCGGGCGATTACGCAATATTAAGTAAAATTATATTGAGTAATTTGTAAATAGCTTACCGGAACGCTTCCCCCTCGTCAAGAAGAATCTTGCGGCAATCTCCGCATAGGATCAAAAGCCGACAGATCCATGGGAGCGCGTCCTCGAAGGATCAGCTGTGCTATCAGATGCGCAGTGATCGGTGCCAGGAGAATGCCGTGGCGGAAATGGCCGGCGGCCGCGTAGAGCCCGTCGATGGCGGTCTTCCCCATCAGCGGCAGCTGATCCTTCGTGAACGGGCGGAACCCGGCCCAGGCCTCAACAAATGTGCAGTCGTTGAGGAGTCGGCTCATATGGCGCACACCGCAGAGAATCTGGTGCATGCCTTCTAAGGTCAGCGATTTGTCGTAGCCGACAAACTCGATGGTCGAGCCCACCAGGATCCGGCCGTCTCGACGCTGGACGGCATAGGCATCCTCGGACATGACCGTATGGCACAGCAGACGGCGGCTCGCGTGAAAGACAAGGATCTGCCCTCGCGCCGGCTCAACCGGCACGCTCAACCCAAATGCACCGCCTATCGATGCCCAGCTTCCCAAGCAGTTCACGACCATCGGCGCTTCAAGCCGTCCCTGATCCGTCTCCACTCCTCGGATGTGTCCTTCACGAAGGAGGAGGCGGCGCACGGTCGTCTCTTCGCGGATCTGCACACCCGCCTTGCCGCACGCGATGGCCAGTGCGTGCATGAGCAGCGCGTTGTCCACTTGCGCTTCGGTGGGAAAGTGAAACCCGCAGCGCACCCGGCCATCTACCGCCGGCTCATGCTGCTGCACCTGCTTGCGGGACCATCGCTCAACGCGCAAGCCTAAGCGGCGCTGCCATGTGGCCCGGCGCTTCATCACCTGTTCCTCGCGGCTAGTCATGGCCACATAGAGAATGCCGTCCACATGATACCCGACCGACATCCCTGAGCGGCGCTGAAGATGCTCAAT
This sequence comes from uncultured Planctomycetales bacterium, assembly GCA_964401235.1. Classification (GTDB taxonomy): domain Bacteria; phylum Omnitrophota; class Gorgyraeia; order Aquiviventales; family Aquiviventaceae; genus CAYNXT01. Next base: position 1,750 of record CAYNXT010000031.1, on the reverse strand, counting down.
CCATCGTGGGTACATGCGGCGAGCCGCTTGGCAGAGATCAAAGAGTGGGCCTGGTTGTGCCAAATCCATCTGGGCGGAGAGGATGCCTGCGGCGGCGCTTGAGGCTTCGGCGCCGACGTGGCCGCGCTCAACCAGGACCACGCGTTGGCCATGGCGCGCCAACTCCTCAGCCAGCGCGCAGCCAATGATCCCCCCTCCGAGAATGATGACGTCCGTGCGTCCCATGGAAAATACCCGATCAGCTCTTATGCGCTGGGGATGAGCGAGAGAAACTGCGCAGGAATCTCACTGACGAGATACACTTTGCTCTCTTGAAAAAAGTGCAACCCGGCCTGGTGCGCCTCGCGAGCCTGGATGCGAAGCACCACGGGCTGTTCTGTTTTGCGTTTGGCCACCGCGAAGGCATCGTCGACCGTCTCACTCAGATGAATCATCCGGCGATCCTGCGGCATGAGCCCGTCCGCCAGGATCTTGGAGGCGAGCACAGCATCCGCTCCGTGATAGAGCCACTCGGGTGGCTCGATCGGTGAGCCGGCCGGCTCCACCGGAATCGAATGGCCGTAGCGGGCTCGCAGGCGGTTGCCGGCAATTTCAAACCGGCCGGCACCTCCGGCTTCGATGAGCCCGCGCAGCCGATCCGGGGTCACGCCGGGATAGCGGCGCGTCGCGATGAGGAAAAACTCTTCCAGGTCGACGTAGCCGTGCCGGTCAGGTTGAAGACCGTAGCGCGCCGGGTTGTGGCGAAGCACATAGGACATCCACCGGCTGAATCGCTCGGCGTCGAATTCGTAAGGCAACATTACGACCCACCCTCATTATTCTTATCCCGCGCAGCTGGCGTGTCAACCGGCTTCACCAGCAAACGTGTAATCACCAAGGAACCGCGCAGCGTGCCTTGATCGCCCACGCGCACGTTCATCTCGGTGATCTTCAGCAAGGTCGTAGAGCGCTGCAGCGCATCGAGCAGCCGCGCGAACTGCTCAGGGCTTGCCTCGGTTTCCACCGCCACGCCCAGCGTCGAGGAATTCTCTTCGCGCTCCGTCGCCGGCTTCAGGGCGATCACCGTCATGCCGGATTCACGCACCAGAGCTTCGACATCGCTCAGCAGTCGTGCCAGCGCTGAGCCGGATGATCCGTCGGAGGACGTCGTGTACGGCGCGTACGCCGCGAATGCCTCATTCACCACGTCCTCCTGCCCGAGAGCAACCACCGCCTTGATCAATTGCTGCTGTGCCTCGCGCACGCGCTGATCCAATTGGCGCACATGGCGGCGCAGGGGACGAAACGTGCTGGTATCGACCACCCACCCCGCGAGCGCGCTGCCCAGGAGAATGGCTAAGAGCTGCCGGCGCTTGGGCAGCCGCTGCCACCATTGTTTGAGCGGCTCAAGAAGCGGAAGGAGATTGGCCACACACCACCTCAAACTCGGCACCCCGAGACCCGCCGCCTTTGGCATGGGCCACATGGCAGCTCCACGATCCGCCAGGTCCGGCACCTTGATTCAATCGGTCCACGAATTGATACGGTGTCTGCAGGGCGGAGGCGGCGCCGCGAATCTTCTTGGCCGCACCGTCGGTAAAGGCGATCTGCGTAATCGTCATGCCCTCTTCGCTCGCCGTTGCAACCGCCTGGAGAAATGCTAAGGGCCCGCGCGCGGGTGCGATCCATTCGCGGATGCGCTGCATGGCCGCTTGGCGCTCGAGAATGTGGGATGAGGCGTGCGTCACGCTCACAAGCCGCTGCTCAAGCT
>CAYNXT010000030.1:0-14350 GCA_964401235.1 uncultured Planctomycetales bacterium | reverse complement strand
GAACCGGCGGATCTCATCCGGCACCGGCACGTCATAGAGGATCACGTCGATCCGGTAGCGAATGCGCAGATCATCTCGAAACGGCTCAATGTGCACATCGGAGGCCCGCGCTTTGTAAGCTTCCAGCAGCAGTTGATTGACCAGTCGGACAACCGAGGCATCACCCGCCATCCGCTCTAAATCGGTCGTCGGCTCCTCGGCGGTTTGCGTCGTGGTGGGTTGGCCGTTAGCCGGGGTGGCATCCAGAATCTCGCCCACCGTATCGGCGCCAACCCCGTACACGCGCTGAATGGCCTCTTGGATGTCGCTGTCCGTCGCCAGCACCACGTCGGTTTCCAACCCGTAGTGCACCTTCAGATCATCCACCGGGCGGATTTGCAACGGGTCTGACATGGCCAGCGTCAGCGTTCTGCCGCTGAGGCGCACCGGCATGCACCGATAGTGCCAGGCAAAGCGGACCGGCACCTTCTTCACCGCCTGCGGGTCCACCTCGAGCGTCTTCATGCTCACGATCTGCAACTGCAGGTGAGCGGCCAACCCCTCCAAGAGCTGCTGCTCGCTCAAATAGTTCAAGCGAATCAGCGTCCGGCCCAAGAGCTCGCCGGTCTTTTTCTGCTCCAGCAGCGCATGTTCCAGCTCCTGCGGCTTGATGAGCTTGCGCTCCAATAAGATTTCCCCTAACCGCCGTGCGGCCATGTCGGTCTCACCCCTTTCTCATTGTGGATTTCGTCATCACTTATTCTCCATTAGTGCTCCGATGAGATAGCACGACTCTTCCGGATGATCGTCGCAGCCGCCATCGAGAATTCGTTCGCATCCAGCCAAGGTCTGTTCGAGCGACACGTACTGACCCGGACGACCCGTGTACAGCTGGGCGGTGAAGAACGGCTGTGTCAAAAAGTTCTGCAGCCGCCGAGCGCGGGCGAAGAGCACCTGATCCGACTTCGGCAGCTCATCCAGACCGATCACCGCCACGATCCGCCGCAGCCCTTCATAGCGCTTCAGCAACGCCAACACCCGCTGGGCGACGGTGTAATGCCGCGCGCCGACGATGCGCTCATCCAAATGGGCCGAGGATGACAAGAGCGGATCGACCGCAGGATACAAGCCCAGCTGCACCCGCTCGCGCGAGAGGACGACGACCTGATCCAAATAACTTGAGATGCACACCACGGCCGGATCGGTCAGGTCATCCGACGGCACGTAGATCGCTTCGATCGCCGTGATGGCGCTGCCCAGATGGCTCCTGATCCGCTCTTGAAAACTCGAGACTTCGGCAGCCAGCGTCGGTTGATAGCCGGTTTCCGAGGGAATGCGCCCAAGAATCGCGGAGACCTCGGCACCGGCCTGCACAAATCGGAACACAGAATCCACAAAGAGCAGGACATCATTGCCTTCCTTGAGAAACGCTTCCGCCAGCGTCACACCGGCGAACGCCGCATTAAACCGCGCGCCGGGAGACTCATTCATTTGCCCAAAGACCAATGCGACGTTCCTCATGAGGTTCTGCTCTTTCAGCGCCCGCACCAGCTCATGGCCCTCGCGAATGCGCTCCCCGACCCCCGCAAATACGCACACCCCGCTGGCCTTCACCACGATGTTGTGGATCAGCTCCAGCGTCAGCAAACTTTTGCCCAGCGCGGCCCCGCCCAGCACCCCGGTTTTTGACCCCTTAGCTAATGGAAAGAGCAGATCAATCATCTTGATCCCGGTCTCCAAGAGCTCAAGCGGCGTGCCATTGAGCACCATGGGCGGTCGATGGCCGTCGGAGGATTGAATCGGCCGGTACCGCTCAGCGCCGATGAGTGCGGTGCCGTCAATCGGATCACCCAGCACGTTCAGGACTCGACCCAAGACCTCCGTTCCGACCGGCATCATGATCGGACGACCCACCGCATGCACGGGACTATTCCGACGCAAGTCGACCGTGGGGTTAAGCGCCATCGCCCGGACGCGAGCGTTCGCCAGATGTTCCACCACCTCAAACCGGACCACTCGATCTTCCACAGTGCGCGTCTCGATGAGCTCCCCGATCGCCGGCAATCCCTGCCCGGCTGGAAAGCAGATCTCCGCCACTGGTCCCTGGAGACACACCAACACTCCCTTAAGAAAATTCATATGACCTCATCCTCGTCACCGCAAAACCGCGAAACGCCGCAAAGACGCAAAGAAAGTATCTGAGAAACTCCTTTTGCGCTTTCGCGGATTTTTGCGCCTTTGCGGTGACAACTCACATTTGACGCTGTACCACGCAGGTTTCGCGCACCTGCCGATCGACGCGTTCATGGAGCGACTTGAAAAATTCATGTTGGACGCCCTTGGCCTGCTTGGCCAGCTCTTGGCGGCAGGATTCCACGTGCAGCGCCCGAGCGGAAAATTCCGCCCGCCGCGCGGACCAAAAAGCCTCCAGGCACACGTGCTCCACCCAGAGCTGTGCGAGTCGCTCTACCACCCGCGCAGCCGACGGCTCGAGCATCACCTCATCATCCTCGTCGCTGCGAAGCTGTAGCGAAGCAGGGCTTCGCAGCAACAAGGGTAACGGCAACAGTTGCTGGACGACGACATCTTGGCGCGTCATCGAGACAAATCGCGGAGCGATCAACCAGACCGCTTGCCGCTGCTCGCGCAGATATCGCGCCAAGAGCGTCCGACTCAACTGGGCGATGACCGGCCCTACAGCATCCTCCGCCGGCACCGGGAATCCCTCGAGATTCTTCCATGCTCCACCCAAGAGCCGTCGGCCGCGCTGGCCCATGATGATCCAGCCGGTGCGCTCATCGGCTCGCGCGCGAGCCTGGCGCATCACCTCCGCGTGCAGCGGACCGACCAAGCCTTCCTCTGACGTCAACGCCACAATGATGGCGCCGTTTGGTCCTTCGCTCAGCAGCGGCTCGCGCGCTGCCGTCTGCGGCAGCAACGGCACCCATTCACGCTCCAACCGCTCGACGAGCGACTCGGTTGGGCGCTCGTACCCTTCAAGCCGGCGCAGATGGGACACCGCCACCTGTTGCATGACATCCAGCATCACGCGAAACTCCTCGACAAATTTAAGTTCCTCACGCAATGCTTGCTCGGATCGCATGGGGTTCCTCTCGACGAAGATATGGCGCGAGCGCCTCCTCTAATGCGGCGTCTAATTTTGCGCGCAGAGCCGGGGTAAGCGGCTCCTGAGCGCGAGCCGCCTCGTGGGTAAAGGGCGGAAGACGACTGGCCAGTCCCTTGAGGCATAGCGCGATCCCTTCCTCGGTCAATCGTTCAAGCCATCCGGTGGCAAAGGCGTAACACACCAACGTGTGATCCTCGAACGTGCCGGGTTGATGCGCCGGTTGCGTCATCAGGCGGCGCAAGAGCGCGCCACGACGCTGGCGCTGAGCCACGCTCTCAGACATAGCGCCGGAAAATCGGGTGAGCCGAAGCAGTTCATGGTATTGCAGCAACTCGAAGCGGAAGTTCGCACTGGCCTCCCGTAACATCGGCGGCTGCACTTTGTTGCCGATTCTGGAGACCGACAGGCCGACATCCACGGCCGGTTTGATCCCCTCATAGAACAGCTCGCTGGAGAGATAAATCTGCCCGTCGGTCATGGAAATCAGGTTCGAGCAGATGTAGCCCGTCACGTCCCCCTGCTGCGTTTCGCAAATCGGCAGAAACGTCATGGAGCCACCGCCGCGCTCCGGACTGAGCTGGCCGGCCCGCTCCATCAGTTGCGAATGGACATAAAACATGTCTCCGGGATACGCCTCTCGCCCTGGCGGACGCTCCAACAGCAGCGAGAGCTGCCGATACGCCCAGGCATGCTTCGACAAATCATCGAAGACCACGAGCACATCCTGGCCGCGTTCCATGAAGTATTCGCCAATGGCGCAGGCCGCATACGGCGCGAGAAACTGCTCACTGGCTTCACGAGACGCCGGCGCAGCCACCACGATCGTTTGTCCCAGGAAACCGTGCTCGTGGAGCAGGTGGGTTACCTGTCCTAGCTTCTGCTCGGACTGGCCGATATTGCAGTAGATACAGACCATCGACCGGCCGTCTGCCTGCGCCGAGCCGGCAGGCGCGGCAGGCAGGCGCTGGCTGAGCATGGTATCGAGTGCCAGCGTCGTTTTCCCGGTCATCCGATCCCCGATGATCAGTTCGCGCTGACCCCGGCCGATAGGAATCATCGTATCGATGGCCCGAATGCCGGTGAACAGTTGGCGCTCAACCGGCGAGCGCTCCATGATGCCGGGTGCTTCTTGAAACAGCGGCCGAGTCGCTTCGATCAGAGGCGGATCGCCGCCGTCTAGCGGCTCGCCCAATGGCGCAATGATGCGTCCCAACAAGCGCTCTCCAGTGCCAAGCCGCAGAGGCTCCTGCTGCACGCTGACCTCTTGGCCAACGAAGAGGCTTGAGGCCTTCCCCAACGTCAGGGCCAGCACCTCGGTATCAGTGAAGCCGATCACGAATCCGCGCGCATCCCGGTTGAACTGAATCACCTGCCCGAGGACGCATCCAGGCAGTCCGGAGAGCTTGATGACCCCTCGGCGGATTTCGGTAATCGTGCCTGCTTCTCGAATCTCAACCCTCATCGCTCGCTCGCAGGTTGACGCAACCGATTAGCGAAACTGCTATCGACGGTGGTGGAGCCAAGCTGTAGGAGGCAGCCGGCGACAAGCGATGCATCGGTTTGGAAATGCACTGGGACGGTAGCCCCCAGCGAGGCCACCACCCACTGGGCCAATTGCTGCGAATGCGCAGGCGAGAGTGGCTGAGCCGTCCTGACATCCACATGGCTCACGTTCGCTTTCAGCACCGCCGTGTCCAGCCGCTTCACGGCTGCTAAGAGCTGTTCCACCAGCGCGCCGTGGAGCTTGGTCATCTCACCCGTCGGCAGCAGACTCCGCAACGCATCACAGGTCTGCTGCACGATTTGGCCGTTGAGCTCCTTAGCGGCTTCGGCTTTCAACTGCGCGCGGCCCTGCTCAGCTTCCAAGAGGAGCTGGCGTGCCCGATGCTTCGCTTCTTCAATCGCCGCGCTGCGCACATTCATCGTCAGAACCCTCGCCGACTCGACGATCTGTTTCGCCTCTTGATCGGCCCGCTGGAGCTTGAGATGATACTCCCCTTCCATGAGTCGAATCCGCTCCTCCAGAATTCCTGCATTCTCCTGGAGCTGCTGCTCCTGTTGATTCACCCGCTTAAGGGCTTGGGTCAAATCGCGCGCAAAGAGCCCGCGGGTAAAGACAATCACGCAGACAATCACCGCGCCGAGTGCTAGCCCAATCAAAATGACCACTCCTAAGAGTTCCATCTCACCCTTCTGTGGAGGAGGACGCCAAAATCGTGACGGAATTGCACGTCACGCAGGCCAGCCCGCCGCGCACCGGAACGTCCAACTCATCGATCTGCACAGTGCCCTCGCCAAGCACGCAGAGCATGGGCGCGTGATAGTCCAGGACGGAGACCTCGCCGTCTTCTCCCGGCAGCACCACTTGGCGGGCACTTCCCTGAAAGACCGGACGACGTCCTTGAAACAGTGCCACGCGCAGCATTACCCCTCCTCGGGAACGTTCGTGCGGGACATGATGAAGGCGTGAAGATCCACCGGCTGCACCAGCCATCCACCAATCTTGGTCGCTTTGATCTTGCGCTGGCGGATGAGCTGGCGAACTCGCTCCTCGGTCAACCCGATCGCGCGGGCGACCTCTTCCACCGTCAGCCATTGCCAGCTTGGCCCGCCATTCGCCATCGGCTGGGCGGGCTGCGGCAGATGATCCGTGCTCATATGATTTCGCAGTATGTTGTCTTGTGAAGTGTCGTCATGTATTTTTGCGTATCGCCACGCATAAAAACGCCCATCCGGTCTGGATGGGCGCTCTGTACTGGCTTCGGTAACCCGGCTACCCTAAGAAACAGTGTAAAGTTCGAAGTGTCAAGTGAGCCACTTTCCACTTGCCACTTTCCACTGCCTCGGGGGGCCCGTGGCTTTGCGTCCTACCCTTTCGGATAGTTTGCTTTTATCGGTCGATCAACTTGTCAGTGGATCCTACCGGAAGTATGCCTGACTTGCAGCGGAAAACGCAAGACGCGGGAGGTGGTCCTGGCGGGTCTTATGATTTCAACGCGCGCTTGACGGCTTCGATGATGTCTCCGGCCCCGCCAAGGCGCGTGACAATGCGGCCGTCCTTGGCAATCACATACGTCACCGGAATACCGGAGACCGCGTACTGGTCGGCCAGGTCCATATCCGAAATGACCGGATAGGGCAGGCCCTGCTCGGCCACAAACTGTTTGAGTTGTTCGACGTTTTCATCGATGCTCACGGTCACGACCCGCACTCCTTTGGCGGCCCATTGCTCATGCAGCTCGCGCAATTCGGGAATCTCGGTTCGGCAATACGGGCACCATGAGGCCCAAAAGTGCAGGACGACGACGCGGCCCTTCTGATCCTCCAGCGAATGCGGCTTGCCTGCTAAGTCCGTCGCCGTAAAGGGAGGGGGGCGGTAGCCTTCACCTAATCCAATGCGATCCCGTCGCTGTTCTTTCGCGGCCGCGTCCAGACTATGTTCCGCACTGCTGCCGATGAGCACACCGATCAGTCCTGCCATGAGCATCACGGACGCCAGTTTTGAGGTCATGGAGCGCGCAAGGGGCGAAACATTCCCAGGCTCGCAGTATAGCCATGCAAAAAGTTCGTGTTGCCAACCGGCCCGATCTCGCCGTTGCAGAAAAATCCTCCAACAGCGAGTTTGCCGCTGAGCGTATGAATCGTCTTGACATCATGATGCGCCGTGCCATAAAACGACTTCCCGCGCCCGGTGCAGTTGAATAACAAGCATCCGGCCGGAGGGGCGGCCTCCGGCAAGCTTTGCCCATGTTGGGCCAACAACCGGCGCAGTTCTTGGCGGGAGGCGTCCGCGTCCCGTAGATGAAACTGCATCGTGTGGCCGACTTGCACATCCTCCGCCACGGCCAGTGCGCCGGTTTCAGGATCGATGCCGCTAATATTGCGGATCAGAAAGTCGCCGGACCGAAACTTGGGGCGCATCTCGTTGATCACCAGCCCGACGACAATCGCTCCGCGCTGTGCAAGGTCCCGATCATCCTTTGAAAGGCCTGAGAGCACCTCATGCACCACGGCCAGTGTTGCCCGCCCGCCGAGCTGCCAAATAATGTTGCCTTCGGCCTTGGTGATTACATAGGGCCTCCCGATCGGACGGCAGCCTTGCGAGACGATCGTATCCATCGTGACATTGCCGGTCATGGCCACGCCCACGACCCCTTCATGCAGCACGGTGTCGTTCAATAACAAGAGATGCTCTCCGGGTTCATTCCCACCGCTGACGAGGCCGCCGACGATTGGACGGGACCGATAGGTGCCATTGATCCCAGCCAACAGTTTCGCCGGATCACAGGTATAGGGATCCGCGAATAACACGAAGATGGGATTGGCATCCGGGGCCGCGCCCACTTTGTCGATCCAAAATCCCCCGGAATCGGAAAGCTCCAGCTCATCCGAAGAAATGACAAAGGGAAACAGTTTGACCTCTGGCAGATGCGCTGCAACAACTGAGACCGCCGGCACCCACTCTAACTCTCGGTCCCCGCCGATGATGCCACTGCCGCTGCAGCCAATGAGCGCGCCGGGGCGCAATCGTTCCCGAAGTTGTGTGAGGAGGGCGGACCAGTCGGCACGATAGATGGTGGAGACAAACACGCAGGCCAGATCGCACGATGCGCCAGCCAAGGGTTTGAGTGCTTGCTGACACGCCGCGTCCACGGCTTCTTGCGCGTTGACCGCGTCGCTGATGCCTGAAGTAAATCTCATCGCCGTCGACATACTGTAAGCTTAGATGCTGCGCTGCAGAAAGTCAATCCCACCCCCTGTTGGTGTCGGCCCCCTAATCGCCCAACACCCAGGCGGCAGGCACCACAAACGCTTTCAGCGATTCTGGCGCGCGGGCCATGACGCGGGTGGTTGTCATCAGCACCACTGCGCCCTCCGGATGGGCCGATCGATCAACCGCAGCCCACTCCTCGAGCATGACCATCCGAGAACGGCGTGCAACCTCAGCGTGGGTCGTGTGAGCAAACTCTTCCCGAGCGCCGACGATGAGTTGCGGGCGGTGCTCCAAGATCCAGAGCTCATGCGCTCGATAGGCTCCCATCGGCAACCACAGGAACACCGTCGTGTCCCGATGAGGACGTGGACGCCACATATTGACGGCGCCTTCTCCGACGCGCTCCACCCCCGTCAACGTGTTATCTAACGTGCGGGCTACCGTGATTCCCACCTGATGGAAGGTGTTCAGGAACATGCGTTGCGCGGCATCCACGGCGCGCGTCGGCCCGGTCCACGTCACCAACCCTTCGCGACGGGCGAAGGGGCGTCCGCTCAGCCGGTTGATATCGCCCACGACGGACTGTGTCCAGTCCACCACCTTTTGCGCGCGGATCACAATCCCGCTGCCGGGCATTGAGCTGCCTCCCGTGCTCACAGAGTAGGTCGTCGTCGTGTCGCTTAAACTCAGCTCGGAAAGCTGCAGCGCATCGACGAGCTGACCGAATCGCCGGATCACCAGCCATTGTGGCAGCCGGCTATATCCCAGGCGAATCGCTTCGGTGGTACGTCGAAACGGCTGCACAGAGCGGCCAGGGACCGACACATCGATCATCCAGTCGGCGGCTCGCAAGATCTCCACCTCGGCCAGGCCGGCGGCCGTATAGAGGAGAGCATGCGGGTCCCAGGCATTGGCCTCATTATGCCAATGGACTGGTGGTCGGCTCGGGCATCCTTTAAAAAATCTCGCCTCCCCCGCCGTCTCCGCCCAGCTGCAAGGCGTGGAAAGAGAAAAGATAAGACCGGCAATAACGAGAAGAAGGTTTTGTCCATAGTCCGTAGTCGATAGTCGATGGCAATATCTTGTTACCAGGCCATGGACGATGGACCACGGACTATGGACGTAGTCGCTACTCATAGATGCCGCTGATCGCTTGGCCATCCAGCTCGGCCGGATCGTAGGACCAATCCACCATCTCCAAGATCGTTGGCATCACGTCCACAATTTGCTGGGGCGTGTGCATGATCCCGGCGGGAATATTAGGGCCGGACAGCGCCAAGCTAATCCGCATCGACTCGGCTAAGGGATAGCCATGATCGGTTCCTTCGCCGTTATCCGATCGCAGCGACCAGCCTGGCGACGCGGTGATCAGCACGTCTGGATCGCGCACGACCGCCAGGTCCTTGACCGGCTCTTGCCAGGCAAAAAACTTGGCCATGGTCACCACGGCGTTGGGATAACGGGTGTGGTGGGTAGCTTTCAGCCATTCGCGCGCGGTGTGCGCCGTCTTCAGGAACGATGCATCCTGCAGATAACCCAGGGGATCGTTGCCGGATGCGCCTGGCTCATAGTGCAGTGTGCCGTCGGCTTCCTGTGTCGCATGCTGGACCGGCTCATATCGGAATACCTCGCGTCCTTGAGCCTCCTGCAAACGGCTAATGATCGCCTGACGTAAGGCGTCACGATGCACCAAGACGCGCTCCTCATCCAGCTTCACAAGGATGAGATCGATTGGCGATGGTTCACCCTCTTGCCAGGCGTCCGGTCGGAATTGGCTGAGCGATTCCAGCAGGTTGATCGTCTGGCCTGGGCGAGCCTGATAATGGGTCAGTTCATAGAGTCGATTGCGCTGCCAGGGGCCGGTGAAATAGCTGCCGTAGGGCAGAAATAGCTTTGCCTGGCCGGCGCCTTGGTTGTCAATAAACACAAACCGGTCCGCCTCAATGCCGGGATGCACCCATTCCTGCCCCACCACCTTCACATTCCACCCCAACTGTCGATGCGCCCAATCGCGGGGCAGATTGCACGCACGGTTGACCCCACCCCCTGTCACAACGCCGGAGGCGGCCCCGCTTGCCGCGGGGCGCAGCGCATCGCGCTGCGTGCCGGGGGGTGGGGTGACCTCAGTCTCCCCACCGAGATGTCCATGGTCCGATACCAGTACAACATAGAGCGACTCATCCCAGCGCAGCTCGCGCAGCCGCTGGCGCATCTGTCCGAAGTAGCGATCGGCGAGAGCCAAATCGCGCCGTGCCAGCCCGAACTGTCCTCGGCGGCTATGATGGCAGGTCTTGTCCACCATGGGAAACCACACCGCCAGCACGCGCGCCGACGGGTCCCCAAACATGTCTTCGATCGCATATTGCGCATTGACCAGATCCAACCGCATCGAGAGCCGACGCGACAGGGCGAAGGGCCCTAGCGTGTTCGCCGCACGATGCAGCCATTGCGGCGGCGGGTTCATCGGAATGATAGGCAGCGTGGTCGAGCGATACGCCATACCCAATCGGCTGGCGAGCGTCTGGATGCCCCGCTTGGCCAAAAACGCGTGCGTATTTTCCGGCGCATATTTATCCAGCAGGTTGATCACGCGCGTCATAGGTTGCTGAATAAACCCGTCCGGCAGATAGGGGCTGAGCTGGCCGCGCATCTTCAGCGTTGAGCGCTCAAACTGATTCTGCGACTTAATGCCGGTGCGATCCGAGAAATAGCCAGTGAAGAGCGAGCCATTGGCGATCAAGGTGTTGGAAGGAAACACGGAAAAGGCGTTTGCCACCCGCAGACCACGCTCGAGAAAGACCTCTTTGAAATTTGGCAGAAAGCCGGCTTCGGCCATTTCTTCTAACACATCCATTCGCAGCCCGTCGACATACAACAGGAGGACGCGCGCCCCAGGCACCGGGCGGCCCGAACGGCTGCCCGGCTCGATCACCATCGGCTCAAGGTCTGGAGGTATCGAAGGATTATCGAATGTGATCGTGGCATGAAAATAGCCTCGATCATCTGCCAGATGATCATCGTTGATCCCTAGCCATAGCCGCCCGTCCTGCGCGGCGATTCCTTGATGCCTCGCTCCCACATAAAAAGGCAGTCCGGAGGAGCCGACCTTGCCGATGAGGCTAAATACCGGTGCGGGGCCATCGGCCATGCTGGGCATGGGAAATCCGGAGGGGCTGGGACGGTAATCGCGGGGCCACACATACGTTCCCTGCGGTCCGACACGATAATCGACGCTGGAGCTCCAGAACCAATCGCGCAGCCGCCTTCCGACGACGCGGGCCGTGCCGTCGGCTTCAATCCTGAAGGACTCTCCGGCCTGAACGTCAATGCCGGTATCGGTCCATGCCTGATGAGCAGGCACCTCGAGACTGGCGGCCGAGGCGCTGGTGGCGGCGAAGAGTGCGAAAAGAAAATGGCGCGCGTGTGACGAGCGCATGGGTGGTATTATACTCGCTCAAGAGAGTATGAGCACGGCATCCCTGCACCCCTTTCCCTACGATCCGTTCCAGCAGCGGGCCATCGAGATCATCGACCAGGACCGCTCCCTCTTCGTTGCCGCCCCGACTGGCTCCGGTAAAACAGTCATTGCGGATTACGTGATTGAACACGCGCTCCAGCGCCACCGTCGTGTCATCTACACCGCGCCCATTAAGGCTCTGAGCAACCAAAAGTTCCGCGACTTCACCGCCCGGCATGGCGAGGCCGTCGGGATCATGACGGGTGACGTTACCATCAATCCCGGCGCTCCACTCATCATTATGACGACGGAGATTTACCGCAACACCCTCTTGGAAGATCCTGAGCGGCTCGCCCGCTATTCCTGGGTTATTTTTGATGAGGTCCATTATTTGGACGACGTCGAGCGCGGAACCGTGTGGGAGGAGGCGATCCTCTTCACCCCGCCGCACATCAATCTCCTGGCACTCAGCGCGACGGTGCCAAACGTGGAACAGATCGCGCAATGGATTCGCGATGTGCACCAACGCCCCGTTGAGGTGATTGAAGAAACCCACCGCCCGGTCCCGCTCACGATCCTGTTCCAATGCCAGAACCGCATCGTGAGCACGCTACAGGAGCTTAAAACCTCTGGCTATCTCGGCCGCGAGGATCCGCAGCAGTTCCGACGCATGCAGCGCCACCGACAGCGCCACGCGATCCATAGCAACCGGTTGGACGCGCTCGTACGCACGCTGCATGAACGGCAACAACTCCCCTGCATTTTCTTTACCTTCGGCCGTCGGCGCGCTGAGGATCTAGCCTGGGAGAGCTCGCGCTATGATTTGCTTGAGCCACATGAGCGCTCGGCCCTGTGGGCGCTTTTCCAAGAGTTGTGCGCCCGCTATGGGCTCACTCATGACCGGAGCACGGAGGCGCTGGGGCACCTTATCCAGCGAGGGATCGCGTTTCACCATGCCGGGATGCTCCCGACGGTGAAAGAGGTCCTCGAGCGGTGTTTCACCAGCCGGCTTCTTAAGCTGATCATGACGACGGAAACTTTTGCGCTCGGGGTGAACATGCCGGCGCGCAGCGTCGTGCTCGATGCGCTCAAGAAACGGTCCGACCACGGCTTTACGCTGCTGCGCCGGCGAGAGTTTCTCCAGATGGCCGGGCGCGCCGGCCGGCGCGGCATGGACACCGAAGGGTTCGTCTACCTGCGCATTAATCCACTCCATATCGCATTTGCTGAAATCGAACGGCTGCTTCATGCCAAACCAGAGCCGGTGCACAGCCGCTTCAACACCACGTATGCGACGCTGCTGAATCTCTACCGGCAGCATGGCCGCTCCCTGGTCGATATCTTCCCCAATACGCTCTATTACTACCAAACCAGCGGCACTCGCCGTCAGGCAGGGCTGGACCTGATGGAGCGGAAACTGGATCTCTTGGACATGATGGGGTACGTGGCCGGCCCGACGTTAAGCCCAAAAGGGCTATTCGCTTCCTGGCTCTATGGCTATGAGCTCCTCCTGACCGAGCTCTATACCCAAGGCCGGCTCACCGACCTTGGATCGCTCACGCTCGCCATCCTGATGGTGGCGATTGTGTATGAGCCCCGACCGCATGCCGCGCCTCCAAAATCGCACCGCATCGCTAAGCAATTGACCGCCTTATGCGAGCAGCCGCTGGCCCACATTCATAAAATGGAAGCCAAGTTCCACATTCTGCCCCCCACCAAAGCACCGTCGTTCCACCTCGCCCACGCCATGGATGCCTGGATGTCGAATGCCTCTTTTGATAAACTAAGTAAGCTCTGTGATGTGGATGAGGGCGAGATCGTCCGCTACTTTCGCATGACGGTGCAGCTCCTGCGGCAGTTGGCGGAGAGCCCGGCAAGCGATCCAGCGCTGCGCCGGACGGCTGAGAAAACGTTTCGTCGAATGAATCGGGATGTGATCGATGCTGAAGCTCAACTGCGCCTCGGATAACCGTGCGGCCGGAGGTTGGAGGCTGGAGGCCGGAAGCAACTGCTTTGGCCTACAGCCTAGAGCCTTCAGCCTTCAGCGAGCCGGTGTCGTTGTTTGCACAGTGGCGCTGGCGGGATGCGCGACGCCGCAGTACGCCGTGCGCGGCACCCCGGTGCCGGATGAATCAGCGAGCGCGGTTCAGATTGAGCGCGCCATTAGCGCCCAGCAGGCGAAGGAGTTCCAGCGGCAGGACGCGCGAGCCATCGGGCTCTCTGAGGAGCTGTGGGGATTTCGCGTGCAGGAGATTGTGAGTCGGCTCAGCCGCGTCACCGAGCGGTCCTATCTAACCTATCGCGCGTATCTCTATCAAGACAAGGATCCCAACGCGGCGGCTCTAGCGGATGGGCGCATCTATCTCAGCACAGGGCTGCTCAACTACCTGGGCGAGCGCGGAAGCCGACCGGATGAGCCCCTCGACTCGTCTTCGACTCGCTCGGGGCGAATGCCGAGCGAAGTCGAGGCAGAGCTGGCGTTTATCATCGGCCATGAGCTGGCACACACCGTCGCCCAGCATCTGGTCAAGCGCTACCACACGCTCCAACAGCAGCAGTTGCTGGTATCACTCGTCGCGGCCGGAGCCTCGGTGGCTACGCGGAATGCGAGCGCAGGAGGACAGCGAGCGGGACAATTCGCGGTCAATGCCGCCACGTTGCTAAGAGATGTGGCCCTCAGCGGCTATAGCCAGGAGCAGGAATTGGAGGCGGATCAGTTAGGTCTTCGTTACATGCAGCGCGCGGGGTTCGACCCCTCGGCCACCCTGGAGTTACTGGAGGATTTTGCGCGGTTTGACCGTCCCACGCTATTTCTACGCACGCACCCCTATACGTCAAGACGACGCGAAGACGTGCAGCGATATCTCAGTGAGTTGCAGCAGTCTCCGCCATCTTCAGGCGGCATCCGGCAACTGCAAGAAACTCAAAAACTTTATCCTCGTGGCTCTGTGAGCTGGAAAAACTTGCAGGATCAAATCGAAGAACTTGATTGACCTCTTCTTACTTCCTACTTCTGACTTCCTGTCTGACTTGCCGAAGAAATTGATCGACGCTTACTCCGTGCCGCCAGGCC
>CAYNXT010000029.1:0-14373 GCA_964401235.1 uncultured Planctomycetales bacterium | reverse complement strand
CCTTGGCCCAGGATGAGCGCCAGCCGACGCGGTACTACAGCCTGTCATCTCAGATCATGGAAGAGCGCAGCGCCTATTACCGTGTGCTCGAAGCCTGCCAGAAAGGCGATGGGGACGTGACAATCTATTGATTCTATATATACTATATAGTATACTTATTTTAAGTAAACGCTTCAGGAGGAGAAGAGGATGATGGCGAAGAAGGAGATCACCGCGCTGGCATTGCGGCAGCGCTTCGGTGAAGTCATGGACGAGGTGCGCTACCGTAAGGAGCCCTACATCGTCACCCGCAACGGACGGCCGCTGATCGTCCTGCTGGATGTCGGCGCGTACCAAGCGCTCGAGGAGAAGCGGCAGGAAGAGGCGTTTATTGAGGAGTATACCGATGAGCGGGTGGCCCAGTTCCTCAAAGAGGACCAGGTTGACGCCCAGACAGCAAGGAGTGCGCGGAAGCTCCTGGGCTGATGCTTCGGGTCTTCCTGGATGCGAACGTCTATTTTGCCGGGTCTGCCTCCCCCACGGGAGGGTCGGCGCTCATCCTCCAGTTGATTCTGAAAGGCCGCATCGAGGGGACGGCCTCTCGCTTGGTGCTGCGGGAGGCGGGACGCAACCTCCGGCGCAAGCGGCCCCCGAAAGATCTCAAGGCGTTTCATCAGTTTCTCAAGCACGCCAAACTGCGCGTGATCCGCACTCCGCCTGAAACTGCCTGGAAACCATATGAAGGCGTGATCCATCCGAAAGACGTGCCCGCGCTGGCTGCGGCGGTGGCGAGCAAGGCGCCCTACCTAATTACCCTAGATCGGCGTCATGTTATGACCGCGACGGTCCGTGGCAACGTTCCAGGAGTGGCGATTCTAACTCCCGGAGATTTTCTCCGTGAGTTGGTCCGGCAAGGAAAATAGGAAGATAGGAGACGGTCCTGAGGCGTGATGGCGAATCAGAGAACCGTCCCTAATTGCAAATAAGGAGATGCTTGGGCGTTTCGGGCTCTTCCGATCAACACGTCGTTCTCGTGGGAGTTGCGTGGCTTGTGCTGAGCGCGCTGTTTTATGTGGTGATTGGCAAACGCGCCGGCTCACTGAGTACCTGCGCCGCCGCGCATCAGAGCCCACGTTTGAAACTCGCCGCTATCCAATCCAGCCGTAAGAGAGTATCCTAGGAGAATCAAGCGAGTGCGGCTAACACAGGAGGAACAGATGGGTACGAAGGTCTTGAAGTGTCGGGATGTCGGGGTAGATTGTGATGAGGTGATCTCTGGCAACAGCGAGGCGGAGATCATGCAAAAGGCGGCCGCGCACGCGAAGGGCTGCCACCAAGGGGTGCAGATCACGCCGGAGCTGCAGGCCAAGCTCAAAGCCGCCATCAAGGAGTCGGGTCACGGCGAGTCGAGTTGCTGCGGGGGCAGCAGCTGCGGATAAGTGTGTTTCGCCCGGCCTGGTGGTGCCCCAGCGCTCATTTGCAAACGATTTGGGCTGGGGTGCTTCGGCCGGCACCGCGCGTGCCGCTCACACGTGCGCGATGGGAACTGCCGGATGGCGATTTTATCGACGTTGACGAGTTAGCAGGAAATGTCGGCGCTCCTCGTCTCATTCTTCTGCACGGTTTAGAGGGCTCTTCTCGCTCTGTGCAGATGTTAGGGATGCTGCACGAGGCGCACCGGCGCGGCTGGGGTGGAATCGCCGTGAACTTCCGCAGCTGCAGCGGTATCCTCAATCGCTTGCGCCGGTCCTATCATGGCGGGGAAACCTCCGACTTGGCGTGGGTCATCGCTCAGGTCCAGGCTCAGCATCCATCCAGCCCAATCCTCTGTGCGGGATTCTCCTTAGGTGGGAATGTGTTGTTGAAATATTTAGGGGAGCAAGGAGAGAGGTTGCCGGAGCAAGTGCGGGCTGCCGTCGCGATCTCAGCCCCGTGTGATCTAGCCTTGAGCGCGCATGCGCTGGAGCGCGGCTTCAGCCGGGTCTACGCACGCCGTCTAGTCGCCAGTCTCAAGCGCAAGACCTTCGAAAAACTCACCCGGTATCCAGACCTCGTCGACGCCCGTGCCTTGCAGGCGGTTCGCACGCTCCCAGAGTTTGATGATTTGGTGACCGCGCCGGTGCATGGATTCAAGGATGCGGCGGACTACTGGGCCTCGTCGAGTTCGGCGGCCTTTTTGCCGCGCATCCGCCGACCCACGCTGCTGATCAATGCTCAGGACGATCCATTTTTGCCGGCCGAGGCACTTCCCTTGCGCGCCGTCTCCGAGAACTCATTTCTCCGCGCGGAGTTTCCCACTTCAGGCGGCCATCTTGGATTCTTGCAAGGTCGCTGGCCGGCGCTGCCCATTGCGTGGGCGGAGATGCGCGCTGCGGAATTCCTGGCGGACTACGTGGTCAGCAGAGAGCGGATAAAGTGCTGAGCCGGAAGGGAAGGGGAGCGTCGCTTTTTCCTTGACAGGAGTTTTATTTTAATATACTATTTCACTTATAAATGAAACATGATAATTTAATGAAAATTAAGGCAGCACTGTTGGGGCAACTTCCCACACTGTTGCCTCACATCGAGCTCATGCCGGTTCATCACGGCAGGGCGGAGCGCGCCCGGGAAGGGGGATTGCAACTGAAGCTCAAAACGCCTTCCGGCCGCATCCAGCAGCTCAATGTGGAGATGCGGGTGGCGAACGCGCCAAGCCAGATTCTGCAGGCGGTGCGGCAACTCAGAGAGGCGGCAGCCCAAGGCTCAAAGGGCCACCCGGTGCTGGCCTCGACTTTTTTGAGTCCGCGCGCGCGCGCGATCTGCCGGGAAGGTGGAATCGGGTATCTTGACCTGGCCGGCAATAGCTATTTGCAGTTCGAGAACTTTTACTTCGAGCGCAGCGTGGATCGCAACCCCTTCCCGCATCGAGGACGCCCAGCATCGGTCTTTAGTCCTATTTCAAGCCGCATCGTGCGAGCGCTGCTTGAAGAACCGGCGCGCGAGTGGCGCGTGGCTGAGCTCGCCACAACCGCCCGGGTCAGTCTTGGCCAAACATCGAACGTCTGCCGGCGGCTGATTGGCGAAGCGTATGCGGAGCGCGAGGGCGGTCATTTTCACCTTATCCAGCCGGGCAAATTGCTTGACGCCTGGCGCCAGATCGATATGATGGGCGAAACCCAAGCGCGCGCCTATTACAGTTTTGAGCAAGATCCTGAAACACTGATGCGGCGTGTGGGTGAGCTGGCAGGGCAGCACAGCCTGCGCTCTGCGATGACGTCGTTTGCAGGGGCGTCGCTGATTGCCCCGTTTGTGCGGGGGATCGGGGCAGTTTCGTGGTATGTCGAAGGACCGGAGATGGTTTCCCGCTGGGTGGAGGCGCTTGATCTGCGCCCGGTAGAATCCGGACCGAATGTGATGCTGCTCATTCCCTATGATGCAGGGGTCTGGTATCGCACGCAGATGGTGGACGGGGTGCAAGTGGTCGGCAATGTGCAACTCTATGTGGATTTGTACCAAGACCCAGCACGGGGCAGAGAACAGGCGGAGTTTTTGCGCCAAGAGCGCTTACGCTTCTGAGCATGGCGACTCCTGAGCGAACCACGCAGTCCTACGGCCCGGGGATCACGAGTGCTTCCAAGGCGGTGCTGCTGGAGGTCGTGACGGCGCTGCGGACCTATGGCGATGCGCTGATTCTCATCGGCGGGTGGGCGCCTTATTTTCTCTTGCAGCAGCATCAGCGCGCGGAAGACCGATTTGTTCACGTTGGCTCGATTGATATTGACCTGGTGCTAGACCCGGCCAAGGCCGGCCAGGCAGAGTACGATGCGATGGTCCAGACCTTAGAAGAACGAGGCTATCGCCTGATCCCAACGACCGCCAAGGGCGTGCCGGGCCCCACCTCATTGCTGCGAAGCGTGCAGTCGCCCACAACGAACAAACCCTACACCATTCAAATCGATCTGCTTCCACCCCATCAGCTCAGCGCTTCTGATGGGCTGCTCGCTCGCAAAACCAAGGGCTGTGAAGCCGCGCTGACTCACCACACGACGATTCAGTTGAGCGGCACGCTGCCAGAGGGCGGGGAACTGACCGTGCCCCTTCGCATGGCGGATGTGGTCTCCTCGCTGACCATGAAAGGTATCGTGCTGGGCGAGCGCTTCCGCGAGAAAGACGCCTATGACATCTACGCGCTGGCTGCGCATTATCAGCGGGGAGCTTCCGATGTGGCGGCGGCGATCCGGCCGTTTCTTGAGGAGCCGCTGGTGCGCGAATCGATGGAGGGGATTGCTACGGCGTTTGCCAAGCGGGAGGCCAACGGCCCGGCATGGGCCGCGTCGTTTGTGGTCAGCCCTCGATTTACCGCAGAGCATCAGCGCGCCGTGACTGACGCCTTTATGGTCGTCAGCGAATTGTGTCGGCTGCTGCGCGCGCCGGCGCTGAGCGCGCCATGAGTGGTGCGCGTACCGCGGTGATCACCGGGGCCTCAAGCGGCATCGGCTTGGAGTTGGCGAAGCTCTTCGCGCGCGATGGGTATCATGTCGCGGTGGTCGCGCGAGATGCGCAGGCGCTTGAGGCATTGGCCGGTGAGCTGCGCCGGCAGTTCAACGCGTCGGTGAGCGTGATCGTACAGGATTTGGCTCGCCCTGGCGCCTCTGAAGAGCTCGCGCGCGCGGTGGCCGCCAACTGCCCTCCGGTTGAGGCACTCGTCAACAATGCCGGCTTTGGCACCTACGGTCCATTTGCGGCAAGCGATCTCATCAGCCAACTCGAGATGCTTCAGGTGAATGTGGTCGCACTCACACACTTAACTCGGCTGCTGCTTCCAGGCATGATTGAGCGCAAGGCAGGGCGCGTGCTCAATGTGGCGTCGACCGCGGCGTTCCAGCCCGGCCCGCTGATGGCGGTCTACTATGCCAGCAAGGCGTATGTCCTCTCATTTTCCGAGGCGATTGCCAATGAATTACAGGGCACCGGTGTGAGCGTCACGGTGTTGTGCCCCGGGCCGACGCAGACGAAATTTCAGAAGCGGGCCGGGGTGGAGCATACACGATTGATGAGCCGAGGCGTCATGGATGCCGGGGTCGTCGCGCTGGCAGGGTACCAAGGCATGCAGCGCGGCAAGCCGCTGGTGATTCCCGGGTTGCGGAATCGGGTGGTGGCGTTTGCCGGTCGCCTGCTGCCTCGCCAGGTGGTGGTGCGCGTCGTCCGACGCATTCAAGAGAGCCGGTCCGATGGATAAGCCCGCGGGGAACCTTGTTTTTTAGTGCGCGCGACTCCCTGACGCGCTACAATATTTATTTGGCTCGCCGATGACAATTCCCAACGCTCAACCACCCATAGGGTTATACAATCCGGCGTACGAACGCGACGCCTGCGGCACCGGCTTTGTCGCCTCGATTGACGGAGTAGCCAGTCATGCCCTGGTGCAGTCGGCCGTCCAGTGCGTCTGCAATGTGACCCATCGCGGCGCGGTGTCGGCCGATGCCAAAACCGGCGATGGCGCCGGGATCATCACCCAGATTCCCCACGCCCTCTTTGCGAAGGTGCTCAAGCAGCTGAAGGCCGAGGCGGTGAAGCCGGGCGACGTAGGGGTGGGGGTATTGTTTCTGCCGCAAGACCAGCCCCAGCGCGCCAGCGCACAGCAGCTGCTCGAGGAGCAGATCCGCATTGGGGACTTGCGGCTGATCGGCTGGCGCGAGGTGCCGGTGGATCCATCGGTGCTAGGGGAGAAGGCGTTGAACACGCTGCCGGTTATCCTCCATGTGTTGGTGGGTCGCCCCCCCTCGATTGCAGCAGAAGAGTTTGAACGGCATGTGTTCCTCGTGCGCCGGCGCATTGAGCGGGCATGGGAAAAAGCTGGGTTGACGCAGAGCTATATCCCCTCGTTCTCCTCAAAGACGATTGTCTATAAAGGGCTGCTGGTCGCGCCCCAGTTGTCGCTGTTCTACAAAGACCTTTCGGATCCGGACTATACCTCGGCGATCGCGGTGTTCCATCAACGGTACTCGACGAACACCTTCCCGAATTGGTTCCTCGCGCAGCCATTTCGCTTTCTGGGGCATAACGGCGAAATCAACACGCTGCAAGGCAATCGCAACTGGATGGCGGCGCGAGAGCCTGAGCTCTCCTCCAAGCGCTGGGGCAAGGAGCTGCAAGAGCTCTTTCCTCTTGTTCAGGCGGGGGGCTCGGACTCGATGAGCCTCGACAACGTGCTGGAGCTGTTAGTCATGTCAGGCCGCGATATCTTGCACTCCATGATGATGCTGATTCCCGATGCCTGGCAGGGCATGCGCGAGTTTGATATCGATCCGCAAGTACGAGCGTTCCATCAATATCATGCGATGCTCATGGAGCCGTGGGACGGGCCGGCTGCACTGGCATTCAGCGATGGGGAAATTGTAGCTGCTGCATTGGATCGCAACGGGTTGCGGCCGGCGCGCTACTGGGTGACCAAGGACCGCCTGGTCATCATGGCCTCGGAGGTGGGGGTGGTGGACGTTGCTCCTTCGCGCATCATTGAAAAGGGTCGGCTGGGTCCTGGCCATGTGTTTGCGGTGGATACGAAACGCAAACGGCTCCTGCGCAACGATGAGATCAAGCGCGACTATGCCGCGCAGGCCCCGTATGCCGAGTGGGTGAAGAAGAGCACGCTGCCGCTTGAGGAGATTCTCAATGGCAGCATCGCCGACGATCCCACCACCCGCGCTCCGGTCGCTGGAAGCGACCTGGGCCGAGGGCCCGGTTCGCCAAAGGCGAACCGAGGCGGGTGGTGGGACGATGTGCTTGTTGAGCCGGAGTCGCTCACGCGCCATCAAATCGCGTACGGGGTGACGGACGAAGAAGTGCAAATGATCATCGAGCCGATGGCCAAGACCGGCAAAGAGCCGATCTGGTCCATGGGCGACGATGCGCCGCTCTCGGTGCTCTCGAGCAAACCCAAGTCGCTCTTTACCTATTTCAAACAGCTCTTCGCGCAGGTGACCAACCCTCCGATCGACCCGATCCGCGAAGAGTTGGTGATGTCGCTCAATACCGTGCTGGGCGCGCGGCCGAATCTGCTTGAGCCAGGGCCTGCCTCCAAGCGGATGGTCTATACCAAGAGCCCGCTGCTCTTACCCCAGGGGTTCGCCGCCATCCGCTCCCTGCGCCAGCGGGATGTGAAGTCCGCGACTCTTTCGACCCTCTTTGACGCAGGCCAAGGGCCGGCGGCGTTGCGCACGGCTGTAACGCGGTTGCGCGAAGAGGTGGTCAAGGCGGTTGATAAGGGCGCGACCATTTTGATCTTAAGCGATCATGGTGTGGATGCGGCGCATGCGCCGATCCCCTCGCTGCTGGCCACGGCCGCCGTGCATCACCACTTGATCCGCACCGGCCGGCGAATGAAAGCCTCGATCGTCATCGAGACTGGGGATGTCCATGACGTCCATCAAGTCGCTTGCCTCATCGGCTATGGCGCGTCGGCGATCTATCCGTATTTGGCATATCAGACGATCAAAGCGCTTGAGCAGGCTGGGCGATTGGGGCAGGAAACCTTTGATCAGGCACTGGGCCATTTCCGCAAGGCGATCGATCAAGGCGTACTGAAGATCATGTCCAAGATGGGCATTTCGACGGTGGGCAGCTACCGCGGCGCGCAGATTTTTGAGGCGCTAGGCATCGGCCAAGAGCTCATCGATGAATGTTTTCCCGGCACCCCATCGCGGATCGGAGGGATTACCTATGAGCACATTGCCAACGAAGTGCTGAGCTGGCATCGGGCTGCCTATCACGCCCAAGGACCGCTGCATCTGGATGCGGGCGGGTTTTACAAGTACCGCCGCGACGGCGAATACCATGCGTTCAATCCGGAGATGGTGCGGCACCTCCAGCAGTCCATCAAGGTGGGTGATTACGGCTCCTACAAGAAATTTGCCGCTGCGGTGAACAACCGCCCAGCGACGACATTGCGCGATTTACTGGATGTCAAACCACTCGGGCCACCTGTGCCTGTTGACGAAGTGGAGTCGGTTCAAGAAATCACGAAACGGTTTGCGACCGCCAGCATTTCCTACGGCGCGCTGTCGCTTGAGGCGCATGAGACCCTTGCCATTGCGATGAACCGCATCGGTGGCAAGTCCGGCTCGGGTGAGGGCGGGGAAGATCCGGCGCGCTACCATCCCACGGATGCTAATCGGAACAAAAATTCTGCGATCAAGCAGGTGGCCTCGGGCCGCTTCGGGGTGACCCCGGAATATCTCATGTCGGCGCGAGAGCTTGAGATCAAAATGGCGCAGGGCTCCAAGCCCGGCGAAGGCGGCCAGCTACCCGGCCACAAGGTATCCGATGATATTGCCCGCGTGCGGCACACGATTCCTGGCATTTCGCTCATCTCGCCGCCGCCGCATCATGACATCTATTCCATCGAAGATCTGAAGCAGCTCATCTACGATCTGAAGATGATTAATCCGAGCGCGCGAGTCAATGTGAAGCTCGTCGCTGAAGCCGGCGTGGGGACGATTGCGGCAGGCGTGGCCAAGGCCTATGCCGATACGGTGCTGATTTCCGGCCATGACGGCGGCACCGGGGCGAGCCCGCTGAGCTCCATTAAAAACGCCGGGCTCCCATGGGAGCTGGGGCTTTCCGAAACACAGCAGACGTTGCGGCTCAATGGGCTGCGGGAGCGCATCCTCGTGCGGGCCGACGGTGGCATGAAGACCGGGCGCGATGTACTGCTGGCGGCAGTGTTTGGTGCTGAGGAGTACGGGTTTGGCACCGCGGCCGTCGTCGCAACAGGCTGCGTGATGACGCGCCAGTGCCATTTGAATACCTGTCCGGTCGGCGTGGCGACGCAGGATCCGAAGCTGCGTGCGCGATTTACCGGCACGCCCGAGATGGTGGTGAACTATTTTGTGTTCATCGCGCAAGAGCTGCGTGAGTGGCTGGCCGCGCTAGGCGTGCGCCGCCTGGATGAACTCATCGGACGGACCGAATTGCTCGTGCGTCGCGATATTCCACTGCATGAGAAGGCCGCCACCGTGACGCTGGACTATCTGACCGCCTCGGTGGACACTGGCCCGCGGTTTCATACCGTCGCGCGCAACGATGAACACGATCAGCCGCTCGATGATGCGATGATGAAGGACGCTGCGTCGGCTCTTGAAGGTAAGGGCAAAGCCAAGCTCAGCTATGCTATCCGTAATATCCATCGCACGGTCGGCGCGCGTGTGGCCGGAGCCATTGCCAAGCGCTACGGCGATAAGGGACTGCCGCCTGGGACGATTGATATCACCTTGCAGGGTGTAGCCGGGCAGAGCTTCGGCGCGTTTTGCATTGCCGGCATGCGCCTGACGCTCATCGGTGAGGCGAACGATTATGTGGGGAAGAGCATGGTGGGTGGGGAACTCATCATTCGTCCGCCGGATGAGTCGACGTTTGCCTGGCATAAGAATGTGATCATCGGCAACACCTGTTTGTACGGAGCGACGGGCGGGGTGCTCTATGCCGCCGGGCGCGCCGGTGAGCGGTTTGGCGTGCGCAACTCAGGCGGATTTGCCGTCGTGGAGGGCTTAGGCGACCACGGCTGCGAATACATGACCGGCGGCATTATGCTGGTGTTGGGAGAGACCGGCCGCAACTTCGGCGCCGGGATGACCGGCGGCCGCGCCTACGTGCTGGACCGCGAGCGCGTGTTTGAGAAACGGGTGAACTTAGAACTGGTCGAGCTGCATCTCTTAGAAGGCTCCGAAGATATTTCGAATGTGCGGACGCTGTTGGAGCGGCATTTCATTGCGACCAAGAGCAATCTCGCGCTCGACGTGCTGACCAATTGGGATGACACCCAAGAGTTCTTCTGGATGGTGGTGCCCCGCGGCGCCGGGGCCAAGCTCGAACAAGCCGTCAGCGCCAAAGAAGGGTAACCGCATTTAATCACCGTAATCTCCTCCGACAGTTCTCATGTCTATTACTCAGGACCAGATTCTCAACGCCTTGCGCGCCGTGCAAGATCCGGACCTGAAGCGGGATATTGTCTCGCTCGGGTTCATCAAGCACCTCACGATTGAAGAGGGGCGCGTCGCGTTTCAAATCGAGCTGACCACGCCGGCCTGCCCGGTGCGCGATTTGATGCGCGACCAAGCCCGCGCTGCGGTCCAAGCCATTCCTGGCGTCTCCTCGGTTGAAATCGGCATGACCTCACAGGTGCGCTCGTCGGTGTCGTTGCCCGGCGGCGCCGACTCGTTGCGGATCAAGAACATCATCCCTGTTGCCAGCGGCAAGGGCGGGGTCGGGAAGTCCACCGTCAGCGCGAATCTTGCGGTGGTGTTGGCTCGTTCCGGCGCGCGGGTCGGGCTGATGGATGCCGATGTCTACGGCCCCTCGATTCCTACGATTCTCGGCATTACCGCGCAACCTCAAGTCGATGAGCGCAACCGCATCACACCAATTGAGGCACATGGCGTGAAGGTCGTCTCCATGGGGTTTTTCATGAAGCCTGAAGAGGCGGTGATCTGGCGCGGGCCGATGTTGCACAAGACGATTCAGCAGTTTCTCGGCGGGGTGGAGTGGGGCGAGTTGGATTATCTCATCATCGATACGCCGCCAGGAACTGGCGATGTGACGCTGTCATTGTGCCAGTCGATTCCGTTGACCGGCGCGGTGATCGTCTCAACCCCGCAGGATGTCGCACTCAATGTCGCGCAGAAAGCGATCGCCATGTTCAAGAAACTTAATGCGCCAATTCTCGGGGTCATCGAGAACATGAGCTATTACGTCTGCCCGCACTGTGGCAAGAAGGACGAAATCTTCGGCACCGGTGGCGCGCGAAAAATCGCCGAACGGCTTGAGATTCCTTTTCTCGGTGAGCTCCCATTGGCCACACCGATTCGCACCGCCTCAGATGTTGGCCAACCGATCCTCCTGAGTCAACCTGAGTCACCCGCGGCCAAAGCGTTTGTGTCCGTGACCGAAGCACTCGCCGCCCAAGTCAGTATCCGCGCCATGCGCGGGGAAACCGCCCCGGTAAAGGTAACCTTCTAGTGATGGAGCGTAGAGCAAAGAGCGTTGGGCGAAGAAAAACAGTAATAGAGTTTGATCCTACCGACATTTTTGCTGCGCTTAATCGTGCCCAGGTAAAGTACCTTGTTATTGGCGGTATCGCGGTCGTCATGTATGGCATCAGGCGAACAACAGGTGACATAGATCTGTGCGTCCATCTCACCACACCCAACCTCAAGCGTCTTGCAAACGCGTTGAAGCGACTCGGATTTGTGCCTCGAGTTCCAGCACCGATCACAGGACTGGCCGATCCCAAGACTCGACGGTTATGGACTCGGCGCATGGGAATGAAAGTTTATTCGTTTATCGAACCCTATCGAACACTCCCACGGAACGTTGATGTAATGGTCAGTCCCCCCAAAAACTTTGAGGCGCTCTATCGAGGACGTAAACTCGTCACCTTACGTGGCGTGTATGTACCCCTGATGCCGGTGGGTGAATTGGCAGAAATGAAGCGGAGAGCCGGACGCCCGCAAGATCTTCAGGATGTGCAGGATCTGCGTCTTCTCGGGAGGATTCCATGAAGCGCTATCCGGTCGGCTCCTATGAGGAGACAAGGCAGTTTATGTTCAGGCAATTTAGCCGCCTGACACCTGATCAAAAGTTGGATTGGCTTTCCGCTACGACGGCATTTATTAATGAAGTAAATCCCTCGAGACGTGCACGTCGACGTCGAGCATTATCTCAACGTGAGATATGACAGCAGCGGTGAGTATGGCCGTTCCCCTTGAGATTGGGCGGGCGAATCAGCATGATGTGAAGATCCGGTGGCAGGATGGGCACGAGAGCGTCTATCCGGCGCGAGAGTTGCGACTAGCCTGTCCTTGCGCAGGATGTGTCGATGAGATCACCGGCGCCGTGCGCCTCATCGCCACGACGATTCCGCTAGATGTGCATCCGCTGAAGATCGAGCCGGTCGGCCGCTACGCCATCACGATCCACTGGAGCGACGGCCACCACACCGGCATTTATGCATTTGATCGGCTCAGGAAGATATGCCCCTGCGCCCAGTGCAGTGAAAAGTTAAAAGTTGAAAGTGGAAAGTGAAATGTCTATAAACCGTCGAATGGTTGGGCGAGGTAAGACCGGTCCACCAGGGAGACGTGGATGGCACGAGGGAGAAGTGAACGGGAACGGTTTGAGATGTTGTTAAAAGAGGTCCACCAATCTGAGGGGTTGGTGACGTTGGATCAGAAGATCGACTCGCTCGATGAGAAGGTCGATCAACTCGTTCAAGAACTGTCCCGCCTCACCGCCCAACTTGAGAACCATCGGATTAGCGTGTAGCGTTTAGCGAGTAGCGTATAGTGACGAACGGCTGGACGAGGCATGAGCGGTCCGGCTTGGGAGAATCTGTATGGAGTATGAGTCGGAAGCAGAACGAGGCTTCGCGGCTTTGCTTGAGGAGGTGCGGTCCCAGTATCACGCACTCTCAGAGAGGGTGCAGTTGTTGGATCAAAGAGTTGATTGTCAGCTTCAAGAAGTCAGACGGGAGATGGACGTTCAATTCACGGATCTTCGGACGGGAATCAAGTCGTTGGTGAAGGAAGTGCAGGAACACCGCCACAGGAAGTAATCGTGTCCATGTACGATCTCAAACCAGAGGAGCCACAAATGTCATCTGAGGTATTGATGGATCCCGCCCAAATTACCAGAGACTTAGAGATGCAGCCGCCACTCATGCGTCGAGAAGCCGCTAGCGTGTATGTCGGAAAAGACGTTGATTGGCTCATGACCTATCGGAATGCGTACGAGATTTCATCGAGGCGCGCGCAACTCGTGTTTGCATATGAAGCAAGCCACGCTCCAATAATCACGGGCGCCGTGGCACTCTCCGCATATCCACAATTGAAACATTTGCGAGCTGGCGAAACTGTCCGGGTTCGTGGGATGATTCGGAGCATCGATTTACTTCAAATCACGGTGGATATCAAAGAACTCGTGTTGCCAAAGATGGTAGAGGCGGCCCACTGAGGAACGCCTCCAGACCTACGCTAAACGCTATACGCTGAAACCATGAAATATGTTGTTGTCTTACCTGATGGCGTGGCGGATGTGCCGATTAGCGAGATCGGCAACAAGACGCCGCTGGAGGTCGCGAAGCACCCGAATATGGATTGGATCGCCCGCGAGGGCGTGACGGGGTGGGCCCACACGATTCCGCAAGGGTTTGCCCCAGGGTCGGACGTCGGATGCATGAGCGTCTTCGGCTACGATCCGCGCCAGTATTTTACCGGACGCGCGCCGCTTGAGGCGGCGGCTCAGGGCATCCAGCTTGGCCCGGATGATGTGGCATTTCGCTGCAACACGATCGAAGCCTCTGACGGCATCCTGAAAGATTATTCCGCCGGCCATATTGAGAGCGAAGACTCGCGCGAATTGATCGAAGCGGTCAACGAGCAGCTTGGCAAGAAGTACGGCATGCGCTTCTACCCGGGTGTCATGTACCGCCACCTTGCAATAGTGGAAAGTGAAAAGTGGAAAGTGAAAAGTGAAGACCTGGCCAAAACGAAGTGCACGCCGGCGCACGATCTGACCGGCAAGCCCTTCGTATGGCCGAGCGGGCCAGGCGCGGATCTGCTCAAGACGGTGATGTTGGAGTCGGCAACGCTACTGAAAGATCACCCGGTGAATCAGCGGCGGGTGAAGAATGGCAAGCAGCCGGGCAACATGCTCTGGTTCTGGGGGCAGGGCACCGTGGCCAAGTTTCCGCCGTTTCGCGAGCAGTATGGGTTGAAGGGTGGTTGTATTAGCGCGGTCGATATCGTGCGCGGGCTTGGCACGCTGGTGGGATTTGATATCATCCAGGTGCCTGGCATCACCGGCTACTTTGACACCAACTACAAGGGCAAGGCGGAGTACGCGCTCAAGGCACTCGAGGACCATGACCTCGTGCTCGTGCACGTGGAGTCCACTGATGAGGCCGGCCACATGGGCGACGTGCAGAAGAAAATCCAAGCCATCGAGGATACCGACCGGCTCGTGGTCGGCACGCTGCTGGAAGGTTTGAAGAAACGCGGCGAGCCGTTTGCCATCATGGTCGTCTGCGATCATCCAACGAGCACTGCGCTGAAGACTCATCTTGCCGAGCCGGTGCCATTTGCGATCTATGCCACCAATGGCCCCAAAGACACCGTGAGCGCGTATAATGAAGTAGCCGTCAAGCAGTCCACAAAACGCTTTGAAGACGGATTCCAACTCATGTCGTTTTTTTTGAGCCAACGAAATCGGGGACAGCCACCGATTTCCACTCATAATTAGTGGCTGTCCCCAATTACAGGAGGATTCATGCGGATTACCGTGCGGTCAGGACAGGTGAGTCAGGTGCGAGACGGGGTGCAGGTCTACGCAGCCCTGGAAGGCGAGCAAACGCCGGAGCGGCTG